>DATNCK010000367.1:0-5196 GCA_035571575.1 Steroidobacteraceae bacterium
CAGCGGCCATTGCCGTCCATGATGATTGCGACGTGCCGCGGCAGCGTCATGCTTACCATTCCGATGCTGCTGCGTGAGATGAAGATCAGACCTGCAGGATTTCCTTTTCCTTCGCGGCCAGCTGCGCGTCGATGTCGGCGATGGCCTTGTCGGTCAGCTTCTGGATGTCGTCCTGACCCTTGCGTTCGTCGTCCTGCGTGATGAGTTTCGCCTTCAGCGCTTCCTTCACTTCGGCGAGCACATCGCGCCGCACATTGCGCACGCTGACGCGCGCGCCCTCGGCATCGCGATGCACCACCTTCAGGATGTCGCGCCGGCGCTCTTCCGTCAGCGGCGGCAGCGGAATGCGGATGACCGCGCCGGCGGTCATCGGCGTAAGGTGCAGGTCGGACTTGTGGATGGCCTTTTCGATGGCAGCCACCGTGCTTCTGTCCCATGGCGTGATGGTCAGTGTGCGGGCGTCTTCGACGGAAATGTTGGCCACCTGGTTCAGCGGCGTGTCGGTACCGTAGAAGTCGACCTTCAGATGCTCGATGAGGCTGGGATGAGCGCGTCCCGTGCGCAGCTTTTTCAGATCCCCCTGGAAGGCGACCACGCACTTCTGCATGCGGTCGCGGGCGTCGGTTTTGATGTCGTCAAGCATGGAGCGCCTCGGATTGGCCAGTCAGTCGTTGGTGACGAGAGTACCTACATTATCGCCACGCACAACCCGCGGCAGATCGCCGGTATTGTTCAGGTTGAATACGCGCAATGGCAGGCGGTTGTCGCGGCACAGGACGATGGCAGTGGCATCCATGACACCGAGCCTATCGTCGAGTACACGATCGAACGTGAGTTTTTCGTAACGTGTCGCGGCCGGATTCTTCACTGGATCGTCGGAATACACGCCATTGACCTTGGTGGCTTTCAGCAGCAGATCGGCGTCGATTTCGATGGCGCGCAGGCTGGCGGCGGAATCGGTGGTGAAGAAGGGATTGCCGGTGCCGGCGGCGAAGATCACGATGCGGCCCTTTTCCAGATGCCGCACCGCGCGGCGGCGCACGTAGTCCTCGGCCACTTCATTGATGCGGATCGCGGACATGACGCGTGCATAGGCGCCCAGCGACTCGATGGCATCCTGCATGGCCAGTGAGTTGATCACCGTCGCGAGCATGCCCATCTGATCTGCCGTGACGCGGTCCATGCCCGAGCGGGCGAGACCGGCACCGCGGAAAATATTGCCACCGCCCAGCACCACCGCTACCTGCACACCCGTGGCAGCGACCTCGACCAGTTCACCGGCGACACGCTTGATCATCGCTGGATCGATGCCGTAGTCGGCGTCACCCAGCAGCGCTTCCCCGGACAATTTGACCAGAACTCTCTTGTACGCGGCTGTGCTCATTGAATCTCCATGCTCAAAAAAAACCCCGCCGAGGCGGGGTTTCATCACCCATCGAATCTATTTCCCGCCCTTGCTTTCCTCGTCCTTCTTTTTCTGGGCTTCGGCCTGCGCCTTCACCTCGGCGACGAAATCATCCTTCTTCTTTTCTATGCCGGCGCCGACTTCCAGGCGCGAGAAGCGCAGTACTCTGGCCTTTGACGCCTGCAGCAGCTTCTCCACCGAACCGCCCTTCTCGTCTTTCACGAAGGGCTGGCCCAGCAGCGTGATCTCGCTCAGCCACTTGTTGAGACCGCCCTCGACGATCTTGACGAGGATGTTGTCGGGCTTGCCCCGGTTCTTCTCGTCGTTCTTCAGCATCTCGACACGGATGTCGCGCTCCTTGGCGCGATCGGCCTCGGGCACGTCGGCACCCGACAGATACTGGGGATTGCTCGCAGCGACATGCATGGCCAGATCCTTGGCCAGCTGTGCGTCACCGCCTTCGATCGCCACCAGCGTGCCGATGCGCGTGCCATGCAGATAGGCGCCGAGCAGTCCGCTGGACTCCACACGCTCGAAGCGACGCAGGCTGATGTTCTCGCCGATCTTGGCGATCAGTGCGCGACGGCGCTCATCAACCGTCTCACCGGAGCCGAGCTTCTCTGCGCCCAGCGCCTCGACATTGGCCGGCTTGGCAGCCAGCGCCACGGCGGCCACTTCTTTGGCGAAAGCGGTGAAATCATCGCCGCGCGCCACGAAGTCGGTTTCGCAGTTGATCTCGACCAGCACTCCTGACTTGCCATCGGCACTGGTGGCTGTGGCGATGACACCCTCGGCGGCAACGCGGGAGGCTTTCTTGTCAGCCTTGGCGAGGCCCTGCTTGCGCATGAGCTCCGCCGCGACTTCCAGATCGCCGCCGGTTTCCACCAGCGCCTTCTTGCATTCCATCATGCCCGCGCCAGTGCGCTCACGCAGCTGACGGACTGCCTCGGCCGGCACGCTCATCAGCGGGCTCCGCCACGGCGGGCGCCACCACCGGGACCACCCGTGGTGGGACGGCGGCGGGCGCTGCTGCCGATCTGTTCCTTGCCGCCAGCTGGGGCGTCGACCGCCGGCTCATCCAGTTCGGCTTCGGAGATCTCGGCAACCGCTGCAGGAGCGGCCGCGCCGGGAACGGCCTCGGCTACAGGCGCGCGGGCGGCGGGCTTGCGACGCACCGCAGCCTGCGGCTTGTTGCCGCGGGGCGGCCGGGCGTCGCGCTTGCGCGGCGCACCGGATTCATCCAGCTCTACGAACTCATCTTCGCCGACACTGACTCTGGGTACTGCCGCCTTGCCCTCAACCACCGCATCGGCCATCGCCGAGGCATAGAGGCTGATGGCGCGCATTGCGTCGTCGTTGCCGGGGATGACGTAGTCCACGCCCTCGGGCGAGCAGTTGGTATCGACAACCGCCACCACGGGGATGCCGAGCTTCTTGGCCTCGTTCAGCGCGATGCGCTCGTGGCCCACGTCGATGACGAACAGCACATCGGGCAGAGCGCCCATGTCCTTGATGCCGCCCAGGCTCTTCTCGAGCTTGGCCATCTCGCGGCGCAGCTGCAGCGCTTCCTTCTTGCCGCGCTTGTCCAGCGCGCCGGATTCCTGCAGATCGGTCAGATCGGTGAGTCGCTTGATCGACTGACGGATGGTCTTGAAATTGGTGAGCATGCCGCCCGGCCAGCGCTGGTTCACGAAGGGCTGGCCGCAGCGCGCCGCTTCTTTCTGCACTGCATCGCGGGCCGAACGCTTGGTGCCCACGAAGAGAATGGTGCCGCCATCACCGATCACGCCCTTGACGAAATTGACCGCGTCCGCGAACAGCGGCTGGGTCTTTTCCAGGTTGATGATGTGGATCCGGTTGCGTTCCCCGAAGATGTACTGAGCCATCCGGGGGTTCCAGAAGCGGGTCTGGTGTCCGAAATGAACACCCGCTTCCAGCATCTGTCGCATTGACACGCTGGGCATTGAATTTTCCTCATCCATTCGGGTTGGGGACCTGGGACGATTCCCTGGTGGCGATTCCTTTACGGAACACCCGGCCACCAGTGACGAATCGAGCAGGGAATTGGTTTGCCAAAAAAGGCCGCGCTTTATACCATGAACTTCCCACGTAAACAACGCCTTAGCTGACCCTAAACAGTCGGCTTCCACGCCGATGCCAATCACCATCAAGTCCCCGGAAGAACAGCAGAAAATGCGGGTCGCCGGCCGCCTGGCGGCCGACGTGCTGGACATGATCGGCCCCCATGTGGCGCCGGGCGTGACCACCGACGAGCTGGACAAGCTCTGCCACGACTTCATCGTGGAGCAGCAGCGGGCCATCCCCGCCAATGTGGGCTACAACGGCTTTCCCAAGACCATCTGCGCCTCGGTGAACCATGTCGTTTGCCATGGCATTCCCAACGACAAGAAGCTGCGCAGTGGCGACATCGTCAACATCGATGTCACCGTGATCCGGGATGGATTCCACGGCGACACCAGCCGCATGTACTTTGCCGGCAAGCCGCCGGTATTGGCCGAACGGCTGGCGCGTACCTGTCGTGAGGCCATGTGGGCGGGCATTCATGTAGTGAAGCCCGGCGCACGGCTCGGTGACATTGGCCATGCGGTGCAGACGCTGGCCGAAGACGCGGGATTCTCCGTGGTGCGTGAATACTGCGGGCACGGCATTGGTCGCATCTACCACGAGGACCCGCAGGTTCTGCATTACGGCGAAGCCGGCACCGGCACGCTGTTGCGCGAAGGCATGACCTTCACCGTCGAACCGATGATCAACGCCGGCAAGCGGCATGTGCAGCTGCTCAAGGACGGCTGGACAGTAGTGACCAAGGATCACTCCTTGTCGGCGCAATGGGAGCATACTGTGCTGGTGACGGCCAATGGCTTCGAGGTGTTGACGCTGGGCGCAGCCGAGCGCGAACACCGCGAAGCGCAGGTGGCCTGATGGTTTCGATTCAGCAGGCCTCACTCGAGGACGACGAAGCCACTACCACGACAGAGATGCCCGCATGGCCCCTGCTCGACCGGCTGCCGCAGCGTCTGGACGAGGAAGGCTGGTCGCGCGAGGCCTGTCGCACGTTGTTGTCTGCCGCACAGCAGGAACTGCAGCAGCGCTTCATGGCCGAGGAAAGCGTGGAGGTGCTGGTCCGCGCCCGCGCACTGTTCATCGATACCTTGCTGCGTGCGATGTGGGCGCACCTGCTCGAACCTTCTTTGGCTGAGCGCCTGGCCTTGCTGGCGGTGGGCGGCTACGGCCGCGGCGAGCTGCACCCCTATTCCGATGTCGACATCCTCGTGCTCGTGCCGGGCGACTCACCGCTCTCTGCATCGGAACGCGGCCAGATGGAAGGGTTGATCACCTTTCTCTGGGACATCGGTCTCGAAGTAGGCAACAGCGTGCGCACGGTGGCCGAATGCGCCGAAGAAAGCGCCGCCGATGTGGGCGTGATGACCACATTGCTCGAGGCGCGTCTGCTGGCCGGCGATGCCGCATTGATGTACGGCATGCGCGACGCGCTGTCCAAGGAGAAGGTGTGGCCTTCGCACAAGTTCTTCGAAGCCAAACTCGCCGAGCAGCGCGACCGGCATCTGAAGGCCAACGACACAGCCTACAATCTCGAACCCAATGTGAAGAATGGTCCTGGCGGCCTGCGGGACCTGCAGACCATCGGCTGGGTGGCCAAGCGGCATTTCGGCGCTGACAGCCTCGACGAACTGGTGCAGAAGGGATTCCTCACACCAGCCGAGCTGCGCAAACTCAAGCAGGCACAGGCCTTCCTGTGGAAGGTGCGC
>DATNCK010000368.1:0-3886 GCA_035571575.1 Steroidobacteraceae bacterium
CGATGCGGTCGACACCAACATGTACGCGGCCATCGACCTGCTGGCCGACAAGCTCGATCGCAGCGTGGTCAAGCACAAGGAAAAGCAGCGCGACCATCACGCCAGTGAAGGTCGCCGAGCCGCGCGCCAGTAGCGCCCGGCTCGCCCTTGGGCTGCACGCGCAGTTTCGCATGCGCCTGATTCTCGTCAGCGGCCTGTCCGGCTCGGGCAAGAGCGTGGCTCTGCACATGCTCGAAGACCTGGACTTCTACTGCGTGGACAACATACCCGCCGCGCTGCTGAAGGCACTGGTCTCGCACACAGTGCGCAGCAGCGACAATCTCTATCAGCGCACCGCCGTGGGGCTGGACGCACGCAACACCCGCGGCGAGATCGCCATCGTGCCCTCGCTGGTGCAGGACCTGCGTGCTTCGGGCATCGCCTGCGAGCTGCTGTTTCTTACCGCCACCGACGAGGCGCTGCTGCGTCGTTTCGCGGAAACCCGCCGCAAGCATCCGCTGAGCCGCGACAGCGGCGGCCTGCGCGAAGCCATTGCGCTGGAACGCGATCTGCTCGATCCGGTGGTGCAGGCGGCCGATCTGATCATCGACACCTCGCATGTGGGTGTACACGAACTGCGGGAAATGATCCGCAATCGCATCGAGCGCCGCGCATTTCAGCGCATGTCCATCCTGTTCGAGTCATTCGGATTCAAGAATGGCATCCCGGGTGATGCCGACTTCGTCTTCGACGCACGCTCCCTGCCCAACCCCTACTGGGAACCGGGGCTGCGCAGCCTCACCGGGCGCGACGCCGAAGTGGCCCACTATCTGGCCAACCAGCCGGGCGTGGACACTCTCGTCGCCGACATCGGTCGTTTCATCGACGCGCGCATACCGGAGTTCCGGGTGAACAATCGCCGCTACCTCACCGTTGCCATCGGCTGCACTGGCGGGCAACACCGCTCGGTCTATCTGGTGGAACGGATTGCCGCGGAATTTGCGCTTCGCCACCCGGACGTGTCGGCACGCCACTCCGGACTGGGCACGGCAGTGTTCTCGCTTCCTGGCACGCCAGAATCACCGGCTTGATCGCTGCCGCATCGTTCGCCGCGCAATACCAGCGGGCGCTGCAGGCTGAATCGCGTGCGGTGGATCCCGCGCAGGCGGCCGTGGCACAGCGCCTGGCTGACCTCGCCGACTGCCTCGCCGATCCTGACCCGGTGCGTCGACTGCGGATGCGGCTGCGCAGCCTGCTGCATCTGTGGCGTGGAGTGCGTTACGAGCAGTGCTGTCGCGGCGTCTACCTGTGGGGCTCGGTGGGTCGCGGCAAGACCTGGCTGATGGATCTGTTCCAGCAGCAGGTTCCGCACAGCCGTCGCCTGCACTTCCAGCACCTGATGCGCGATGTGCATGCCCGGCTTGCACGACTGCAACGTCGCACGCGGCCACTGGATCTGGTGGCCGCGCAGCTGGCCGCCGAGGCGCGTGTCTGGTGCGTGGATGAATTCGAGGTGCAGGACATCGGCGATGCCATGATCCTGCATGGCCTGCTGGTCGCGCTGCTCGGACGCGGCGTGGTGGTGGTGATGACCTCGAACACGCCGCCCGCGCGCCTTTATGCAGGCGGCCTGCAGCGTGAGCGTTTTCTGCCTGCCATCGCACTGCTGGAACGCCAGCTCGACGTGGTCGAGCTGGGCGCTGGCCCCGACTACCGCCTGCAACAGCTGCAGAGCGCTGCGATGTATCTGCCGTCCGAAGACGCCGCGACGCCGGCGAGAATGCAGCAACTGTTCGAACGCCTGGCCGGCGCGCGCGGTATGGACAGGGCCGAGATCATGATGATCGAGGACCGGCCGATTCCCGCGCGCGGGCACGCCGGCGGCCTTGCCTGGTTCGATTTCGCGGCCCTGTGCGAAGGTCCGCGCGCCGCGGCGGATTACATCGCCATTGCGCGGCAGATCCATACCGTGTTCCTGTCCGATGTGCCGCGTTTCGACGGGCGCAATGACGATGCGGCGCGACGCTTCATCGCGCTGATCGACGAGCTCTACGACCGTCGCGTGCGGCTGGTGATTTCTGCTGCTGCAGAACCCACCGCGTTGTACAGCGGTGAGCGGCTGCGCGGGGCTTTCGAGCGCACGGCCAGCCGGCTGATCGAGATGCGCAGCGCGGCCTATCTTGTCGGGACACCTGTACCTGCTGGAAACGCACGATAGCGTCGCAGCGCCTCGACGCTGAACAGCAGCAGCGCCGCCCAGATGCAGCCGAAGGCCACCTGGCGCGCGCCGCCAAAAGGCTCGTGAAACACCCAGATGCCGAGCAGCAGCGCCACGGAGGGCGAGACGTACTGCATGATGCCCAGCGCCAGCATCGACACGCGTTGCGCGGCGTAGGCGAACAGCACCAGTGGCACCGCGGTGATCGGGCCACCGGCGATGAGCAGCAGGTCCTCGCGCCAGTGTCCGTGCAGGAAAGCCCCTTGCCCCGAATGCTGGCACCACAGCAGATAAAGCGCGGCGGGCGGGAACATCACGCCACTCTCGATGGCCAGTCCGCGGATCGAGTCAAAGGGCGCGAGCTTGCGTACCAGTCCATAGGTGCCGAATGACGTCGCCAGTGCCAGTGCGATCCAGGGCGGAGCCCGCAGCTGCCAGGCCAGGTACAGCACACCCGCCGCCGCCAATGCCACGGCCAGCCGCTCCACGGCCAGCAGCCTCTCGCCCAGCACCCACACCGCAACCAGCACGCTGACCAGCGGTGTTATGAAATAGCCCAGGCTGGTGTCTATGACGTGGCCGGTGACCACCGCCCACACATAAACACCCCAGTTAACAGATATCAGCACACCGCCCGCCGACAGCAGCACCAGCAGTCGGGGCGTCAGCTGCCGCACCCAGGCGAGCTCGCCGCGTGCCAGCAGCAGGCCCCAGACAGCCACTGCGCACCAGACGGCACGATGGGCCAGCAATTGCAGGGCCGGCACATCGCCCAGCAGCCTCCAGAACAGTGGAAACAAGCCCCAGATGAAGAAGGCGGTAACCGCCGCCACCGCACCACGCGATCGAGTGCTGGTCATACCCGCCGGTGCACTGAAGATTCGCGCAGCGAAGCTGTTACGTTTATTCTTTGAATCTGCATCAGCCCGAGGGGACAGGTATTGAAGACCATTGCGCAGTTTGCCATCGGCTATGAGCAGTTGCTCGACGCCGACGGCAGAGTCTGCGGCGAGCTGCCTCCCTTTGCGGGCGATGCCGACCAGATGCGCCGCATGTACGAAATGATGGTGCTGTGCCGCCTGTTCGACACCAAGGCCATCAATCTGCAGCGTACGGGCAGGCTCGGCACCTACGCGCCCTGCACCGGCCATGAGGCCACCCACGTGGCTGTGGGTGCGGTGATGCGGCCCGAAGATGTGCTGTGCCCGGTGTACCGCGAATACGGCACGCAGATCTGGCGCGGAGTCACGCTCACGGAAATTCTCACCTACTGGGCCGGTGACGAGCGCGGCTGCCAGTTCTCGGGTCCGCGCGAGGATTTTCCGTGGTGCGTGCCAATTGGCTCGCAGACACCTCATGCCGCCGGCGTGGCCATGGCATTCAAGGTCCGGGGCCAGGCCCGCTGCGCGGTGGCATACATCGGCGACGGCGGCACATCGCAGGGCGCGTTTCATGAGGCCATCAATCTGGCCGGTGCGCAGCAGCTGCCGGTGGTATTCGTCATCGTGAACAATGGCTGGGCGATCTCGGTGCCGGCTTCAGAACAGACCGCCGCGGAAACCTTCGCACAGAAGGGACTGGGCAATGGCGTGCCTGGCGTGCAGGTCGATGGCAATGACGTCATCGGCGTGCGCAAGGTGATGCAGGAAGCGCTCGACAAGGCGCGCAGTGGCGGCGGTCCAACGGTGG
>DATNCK010000369.1:0-5866 GCA_035571575.1 Steroidobacteraceae bacterium
TCCGTCGTCTTCAGACGACTAGCCCTGGCGCAGACGCCGCCGCACCAGCCAGTCGCTGGCACGCGGCAACAGCAGCAAACCCCCGCCCAGCGCCAGCGCTGTGGTGTGCACCCACCACAGTCCCAGTGGACGCGGCGTGTCGCCGCGTTCGAGCATGGTGCGGCCGGCACTGAGCAACCCGGCGTAGACCGCAAACAGCAGCACGGCGATCACCACACGCGAGTGACGCCCTTGCCGTGGACGCAGCCGCGCCAGAGGCACGGCGAGCATGCCCAGCACCAACGTGATCAGCACCCAGGAAACACGCCAATGCAGCTCGGCGTACAAGCGCGGATCGCTGGAGATGCGCAGCTCGTGCAACGTGAGCGCATCGACGCGGGGCCGACCGGGAAGGCTGGTCGACGGCGTGGGCACACGGATGGTCTGTTGCGCAAATCGGGTGACGCGCCAGTCCCCGGATCCCGGCGCGCCCTCGTAGTTTTCGCCGTCCAGCAATTCGATGCGGTAGTAGTCATTATCGGCTGAGACGGAGTAGTAGGCGCGGGCAGCCAGCACCACCTGCATGCGGGCATGACCGCCGGCGGCGGCGGGCAGATCGCGCTGCAGGAATACCTCGCGCAGCGTGCCATCAGTATCGACGCTGCGGAAATTCACGGTAACCCCGGAGGCCAGCGCGCGGAACTGCCCCGGCGCGAGACCCCGCGTCACCGCCGTACGCAGCGCTTCAGTGCGCAGCTCGGCCAGTCGTCTCGAGGCATGGGGACCGTCGATGAATCCGATCCAGCCGCCGAGCAATGCCGTGAGCAGCGTCACAACTGCAGCAGCCAGATAGAGCGTGCGCACACTCACACCGCAGGCCAGGGCCGCGGCCATCTCGCTGTCGTGATACAGCCGCCCCAGTCCCATGATCGTGCCCAGCAACACAGCGAATGGCAGGATGATGGTCAGGTTGCCGCGCATCGACAGCCCGACCAGCGGCAACACGATTTCAGCCGGAATCTGGCCGTCGGCGGCGCGGCCCAGCACGAAGGCAAGTTGATAAGTGACAAGGATGACCAGCAGCACGAGCGCTACTGCGGTCGTCGAAATCGAAATGTCGCGCAATACGTGGCGGAAGAAGATTCCGCGCATTACCAGGGTGCGTCCGCCCGACGGGAGTATCGGAACCAGGGATCCACCGCGGCGCCAAAGGCAATGACGCCGGCCGCATCGCGATGCTGCTCGAAGATGTTGAGGGTCTCGGCGCCCAGCTGCATGCGCTCTTCGACGCGCAGGGTCTCGCCGGTGGCGCGCGAGGAAGCACGGCAGGCGGTGCCCTGCAACGCGGCCTTGAAGTTCGCGCCATCGCGCTGCCACAGCAGATCGCAACCCGGACGCGCGCGCAGATCCTGCGTCAGCAGGCTGCGGAACAGGTCGCGGTTGTTCTGGCCATTGCGCCAGCGCAGTGGCTCATTGAAATCCAGCTGCGTGAGTACGGCCTGCTCCTTTTTCGGAATGACATTGAGCACGTACAGGCGCTGTGCCAGCACGCGCCGCAGATCATCGGCCGCCATTTCCTGCACATAGAACACATGGTCCCCGACCAGCGGCGCCTGCACCGGCACGATCATCAGCCGCAGCGCCGGATGCTCGGCATCCGTGCGCGACTGCGCCAGATTGTCGTAGCTGCCCGGGAGCACCGCGGCCAGCTCGGAAAGGAACGCTTCGTCTTTGGCGGGCTTTGCGACCGCCATGGTCATGGCAGTCGCAGCCAGCAGCAGCACACCGGCCAGCACCGTGCTGCGGGACTTCAGGAAATTGCGCTCAGGAGCCATACATCACCCGCCACTGCGCCGGATAAGTGAGACCGAGTTTGACGATGGAATCGAGCAGGTCGACGTAGCTTCTGCCGGCCGCGGCCGCGGAGCGGGCGAAGTCTTCCTCCTGCGCGAGGTGCGGATTGGCATTGGCTTCGAGCGCATACAGGCTGCCATCGGCCCGCATGCGAAAATCCATGCGCGCGTAGCCGGTGAGACCCAGCGCGCGGTAGATGCGCCGCGACAGCTTGTCGAGCGAGGCCTCCACGCCCGCCGGCAGATCGCTGGCCGGTGCGCTGTCGATGCCGTATTTGGCGCGGTATTTCGCATCCCACTTCACCTTGCGGGTGGCGATGGCGCTGCCCTTGGTCTCCATGGTGCCGAAATTCAGCTCCCACACCGGAAAGCGCGTGAGCCGTTCGTTGCCCATCATGCCCACGTACAGCTCGCGGCCCTCGATGTATTCCTCCACCAGCACATCGGATTTGTGCTGCTCCAGCACGAATTCGATGCGCTCGCGCAGGCGCGCCGCATCCTCGACCACCGACGCCTGCGCAATACCCAGCGAGGCATCATCGGTGCTGGATTTCACGAACAACGGAAAGCGCAGCTTGCGCGGCAGCTGGATGCGCTGGCCGCGGCGGAACACCGCAAACTGCGGCGAGGGAATGCGGTGGAAGGCGAACACCTGCTTGCACAGCGACTTGTCGCGCGACAGCAGCAGGCCGCGTGGGTTGCAGCCGGTGTAGGGCTGGCGCAGCATCTCGAGGAAGGCGATGACGTGCTGGTCGTAGCTGACGATGCCGTCGAACTCTTCCAGAAGGTTGAACACCACATCGGGCTGCCAGTCGGCGATGGTGGTGCGCAGTTCGCTGATGTTGTCGAGCACGCCTACGGCACGGACCTCGTGGCCACCGGAGCGCAGTGTCTGGATCACATCGAATTCGGTGCGCCACTCGGCGACGGCTTTGGGGTCCTGTCCTTCCAGGCTGTCCGGCGGCATCAGGCTTGGATGCAATACCACCAGGACTCTCGATCGCTTCATAGATTCAGCTGTGGCCGCTCCCGTTCGCCGAATATACGGAGTAGACCCGCCAACAGCCAGCGCGCGTGCGGAACGGCTGTGCGTTTGGAGCCACGCAGATACAGATCGAGATGATTGGTTCGATCGATGGCGATGCGCAGCACCTGGTGCGCGGTGTAGGGATCGGTGCCCCAGTCGCGCTGCGCGGCGGCCAGCAGCGTGCGGCGGTTGGCGCGCAGGAACGGGGCGGCGCGCGCAGCCGCGTGATGGGTCGGGCGGCGCGCAAACACGCGCAGCAGCAGGTTGTCGGCCGCCTCGCTGCGCCAGCTGTTCTGGCGCGCCAGCTTCTCGCGGTAATGCTCGGCCAGCGTGCGCCGATTCTCGCGCAGCGGCTCGATCTGCATCCGCGAACGCACGCGCGGCGCCGTGCTGGCCACCTCGCTCATCACTTCATCGACATAGTGCAGCTTGTCCCAGGCGGGCCAGCTGGCGTAGGTACGACGCCAGTCGGAATTGGGCTTCAGCCATACGGCGAAAGTCTCGGCGAAGTCTTCGGTGGGATGGCTTTGCGCGTACCAGTCGCCCAGATGCTGCACGTAGCGGCGGCTGCCGGGCCGTGCGCGATAGCGCTGCGGATACGGCAGCGATGCGGGACCGAAGATCTCGCGCCAGCGGGCGCGGCGACGCAGGCGCCACGCCGTGTCGATGGCATGACCCATCTCGTGACGCAGGATGCGCATCAGCCAGTTGGTGTTGCCGCCCTCGACCTCTTTCATCATGTGCCGTTCGAGCCGCTGCAGCCGCGGATGCGCCAGATAGAACGGCACGGCCACGCCGGGCACTCCATCGGGGGAAAACCATTCTTCGGCCAGCCACATATGCGGCCTGAAGCTGATGCCGCGACGCTCGAGTTCGCCGTAGATGCGTTGCAGGCGGCGCTCGAGGCGGCTGCCCGACAGGTGCAGATTCAAGTCGCAGAAGCGCAGATTCAGCAGCGCCTCGTCCGACAGCCGCGTCCAGGCCTGGATCGCCTTGCGTGGGCTGGAACTGTTGGCCGCGCTCATCCAGCAACTTTAAGCGAGCCGTCCGCCAGCCGCACCGGGACGCTGGAATAATTGCTCCGCCAGCAGGCCGAGCCGCCGCAGTCCGGCCACGCGTGCGCGCAACCCCGGTGCGATCGCCGCTTCCCCGTAATTGGCCCCCGCCAGGGCGCCATAGCTCGCCGCCACGGCATCCCGGTCGGCAGTCGGCGCGCTCAGCGCGCGCTCCAGACCATCGGCGAATGCACGGCTGCGCGCAAAGGCCCGCGCGGCGCGGTCCAGAGCGCCCAGGATGGCAGGCGGTGGGCGCCGTCGCCCCACCTGCGGGCCGGTCCAGTCTGCGGCCAGGCCCTTGACCTCTTCGCGCAGCGGCAGCGCATCGAACTGCTGGGCGACCTTCAACACTGCCGTCCGCGGCGCCCCATGCAGCGCTGCGGCGATCATGCCGGCAAACAGCCGGCAGGCATCGACGGGAACCGCCGCCTGGTGGGTCACCCGGCTCAGGTCGGCCCCCAGCTCACTGGCAGCCTGGCAATCGCCAGCGGTGAACAAGGCCGCGGCGGCGCAGCGCGGCAGCGGCGAGGCATCCTGATGCGCGGGGTCGTGCGAGCCGATCAGCGCGGCCTTGTTCCACACCGCGCGCGCCACTACCTCCCGCACCACCGGTCTCAGGGCAGCGTCAGCCTGCGCGCCCGCGGCAGCCGGATCGCGCGCCCAGTTGCGGTAGCGATCCAGCTGGTCACGACCATCGAATCCGCCGCGTGCCAGCAGGCTCTGGAGCACGCAGAGCGTGGTGCCTGCGTCGTCTGACCAGGCGGCCGGTACAGGCGGCATGGCGGCAGGAACGGTGGCTGCTATGTCGCCCACCACCAGACCGACCAGACAACCCCGGTAGCGGTCCAGCGGCTTCAGCTGCAGGCGATGCAGGCCGCTGTCACCCACGGCATCCGGATGATCCAGGGGATGCGCAGCCCACTTGGCAATGAACTGTTCCTGCTCGCCGGTTTCCGGAATGCGAGGCCAGCGCGCCGAGCGGGCATTCTGCTGCCACAGGCGATTGAGTTCAGCCAGCGCGGCCGGCGCGGTTTCGCCCTGCTCACGCAGATAGCAGCCGATGGTCATTCCCGTGCGACCGATGCCGGCACGGCAGTGCACATACACCGCAGCGCTGTTCGCCAGCAGTCTCTCCAGCGCGTTCTGCACCTCGCGCATCTGTTGCGCGGAGTGCGGCACCGAATGATCGGGCAGCGGGAAATTCTCATAGGCAATGTCCGGCGGCAGCAGTGCGCGGTAGCCCTGCAGCTCACGCGGCTCGGTGAGATCGATGAAGCTGCGCACACCCGCGGCCAGCAACGCCGCGAGCCGCGTGCGCGTCGCGGCATCACTGCCGGCATCCGGATGCTCGCCGGCGAGGATGCGACCCGGTTCCACCCAGTAGCTGTTGGGAATCGGAGGCTTCACGATCTCAAGTGAGATCGGGCGCTGCAGGACCGGTCAGCGGCTGCAGTCCTGCAAAATCGAACAGGCTGGTGTCAGCCAGATGCGCGGGCTCCACATTGCGCAGTGCGGTGAGCAGGGATTCGATGCGCCCGGGATAGTCGCGCTCCCACTCGGCCAGCATCTTCTTCACCGCGACACGCTGCATGTTTTCCTGCGAGCCGCACAGATTGCACGGAATGATTGGGAACTCACGCCCACGCGCATAGCGCGCGATGTCCCGCTCGGCGACATAGGCCAGCGGCCGGATCACGATGTGCCGGCCATCTTCCGACGCGAGCTTCGGCGCCATCGCTTTCAGCTTCCCGCCGAAGAACAGGTTGAGGAACAGCGTCTCGACGATATCGTCCCGATGATGCCCGAGCGCGATCTTGGTGATGCCGTTCTCGGCTGCAAACCGGTACAGCGCGCCGCGGCGCAGCCGAGAGCACAGGCCGCACATCGTGCGACCCTCCGGGATAACTCGTTTGACGACGCTGTACGTGTCCTGCTCGATGATCCGGAAGGGC
>DATNCK010000370.1:0-25616 GCA_035571575.1 Steroidobacteraceae bacterium
CATCCCGCACTGGCTGTATCCCATCGCGCTGCGCCGGCACGGCCCTCTGTGGTCGAAGATCGTGATCTGGACTTCGGTGCTCGGCACCTTCTTGGCAGCGACCGGACTGTACGTTGGCATCTCGCGCCTGCAACGCCGCAAGACCGATGGCAAGGTCGCCTCCCCCTTCCGCGGCTGGTGGTACTGGCATCACATCGCCGGACTGGTATTCGGCGTGCTGACGCTGACCTGGGTGTTCAGCGGCTTGATGACTATGAACCCCTGGGGCCTGCTGGAGGGCAGCGATGTTGCCGGCCAGGTCGTGCCGCGGCTGTCGGGTTCCACGCCCGTAACGGAGCAGCGTCGCTTTCTGGACGAGGCGCCAGCGAAGCTGGCCGGCAGCGGATTCGTGCGCCTGCGCTCGCAACCCTTTGCGGGCCATTTGTATGTGCTGGCCGAGCGCGCCGATGGCAGCCAGGTGCGCCTGGATGCCAGCGGCCAGCCGGCACCGCTGCAGGAAGGCGAACTGCGGGCGGCGCTTTCAGGCATCGAAGGCGGGCTGGCAGATCTGCGCCTGCTGCGCGCAGACGACGCCTACTACTACTCGCACAAGGAACAGCAGGAGCTGCCCGTCTGGCGCGCCATCCTCGGCGACGCACAGCACACGCGAATCTACGTCAGCCCCACTACCGCCGAATTCCGCATCGTGGACGGCGACGCACGCACCATGCGCTGGATCGAGCGTGGCCTGCACGGCCTGGATTTCTCGGGCCTGCGCAAGCGCCCGCTCTGGGACATCGCGACCATCCTGCTGCTGCTGGGGGTCACGGGCGTGTGCATCACGGGCTCGTGGATGGCCATTCAACGCGTCCGGCGGGATCTGTCTCGATCCTGAGCAATTCCGGAAGCGGGCTCATCGCAGGGTCGTGCTGGATGGGCTAGCCGGCGCCGCGAACAGCCAGCGCTGGTGATCTCACAGCAGGCTGAACAACACAGTTGCGCTGGAACTTGCGCCGGCTAGCCCATCCAGCACGCCCTTGAGACGTAATCTCTTGCGGCCCGAATTCAAGAACGAGAGTGATGGCGCGGGTGCGGCAAGAGGGATTCGCGCGCAAGTTCCAGCGCAATACAGGTGTTCAGCAGCCCGTGAGATCGCCAGCGCTGGCTGTTCGCGGCGCGCGGAAATTCTCTCTCCGCACCCGCGTGACCACGGTGGCTCTGGTCTTCAGCCGAAGTTGATCCGCGCCTCAAGATTCGAGCGCGAATCCGCATTAGCCAGCGCATCGTCCAGCGAAACGCGCCCAGCCTTGTACAGAGTCACCAGAGAATGATCGAAGCTCTGGATGCCCTTCTCACCGCTGTTCCGGATGGCTTCCTTGATGCTGCTGACATCGCCCTTGCGGATCAGCTCCGACACATGCGGCGTATTCAGCATGATCTCCACCGCCGCGACACGCTTGCCGTCGACCCCCGGCACCAGTCGCTGCGCCAGGATGGCACGCAGGTACTGGGACATGTCGAGCAGCACCTGGGGATGCTGGTTGTGCGGGAACATGTTGATGATGCGGTCCAGCGTCTCGGCGCAGTTGTTGGCGTGCAGCGAGGCCAGCACCAGATGCCCGGTGCCCGACAGGTTGATGGCCGCCTCCATGCTCTCCTGGTCGCGGATTTCGCCGATCAGGATGACATCGGGCGCCGCGCGCATCACGCCGCGCAGTGCGCGGGCGTAGGTCTTGGTGTCGAGGCCCACCTCGCGCTGGTTGACGATGGAGCGCTTGTTGGAATGCAGGAACTCGATCGGATCTTCGATGGTGACGATGTGATCCGCAAAGTGTTCGTTGCGGTAGTTGATCATCGCCGCCAGTGACGTGGACTTGCCTGAGCCGGTGGCGCCGACCATCAGGATGAGGCCGCGCTTGAGCTTGGCCAGATCCACCATCAGCTCCGGCACGCCCAGGGCATCGAGCCGCGGCATGTCGGCAGTGATGTAGCGCATCACCATGGCCGGGAAGCCGCGCTGGTAGAAGATGGCCACGCGGAAACGGCCCAGGCCGGGTTCGGAAATCGCGAAATCGATCTCCCACTCGCGCTGGAAGAATTCGATCTGCTCGGGAGTCATCAAGCCAAAGGCCGCGGCGCGCACGGCGTCGGGCGAAAGCACCTGCTTGTTGATCGAATGGATCTGCCCTTCGATCTTGATCTTGATGGGCGCGTTCGACGTGAAGAACAGGTCCGAGGCGCCGCGCTCCACCATCAGCTTGAACAGCGGGCGCGTCTTGAGCCCGGCCGGTGTCGTGGCGACCTTGAATTCGTCGGTATCGGGCGATTTCTCGGTCATGGTCACATCGCCCGCCCTTCATCTTCTTCCAGCAGCGAGAGATTGCCGGCGTCGTCGGCCGGACGCGCGTCGCGCTTGCTCTCCAGCTTCACGCGCAGCCGCAGCTCGTTCTTCGAGTCGGCATTGCGGATGGCATCGTCGTAGGACACAAAGCCGCCTTCGTACAGGTCGAACAGGCACTGGTCGAAGGTCTTCATGCCGATGCGGTTCGAGCGCGACATGACTTCCTTGATCTTGGCCACTTCGCCCTTGAAGATCAGGTCCTGGATCAGCGGCGAATTCAGCATGATCTCGGTGGCCGCGATGCGGCCCGAACCACCCTCGCGCGGAATCAGGCGCTGCGAGATCAGCCCGCGGATGTTCAGCGACAGGTCCATCAGCAGCTGTTCGCGACGCTCTTCGGGGAAGAAGTTGATGATGCGGTCCAGCGCCTGGTTGGAGCTGTTGGCATGCAGTGTGGCCAGCACCAGGTGGCCGGTTTCGGCGAACTGGATGCCGTATTCCATGGTCTCGCGATCGCGGATTTCGCCGATGAGGATGACATCCGGCGCCTGGCGCAGCGTGTTCTTCAGCGCGTTGTGCCAGCTGTCGGTGTCCACGCCCACCTCGCGGTGCGTGATCACGCAGCCCTTGTGGGGGTGCACGTATTCCACCGGATCTTCGATGGTGACGATGTGGCCGCGGGTCTTCTCGTTGCGGTATCCCACCATGGCCGCCAGCGTGGTCGACTTGCCGGAGCCGGTGCCACCGACGATGATGACCAGGCCGCGCTTGGACAGCACCACATCCTTCAGGATGGGCGGCAGGTCCAGCTCTTCGAAGCTCGGAATCGTGGGGTTGATCAGGCGGATGACGCAGCCCACCTGCCCCTGCTGCATGAAGGCGCTGACGCGAAAGCGGCCGATGCCCGGAGGCGCGATCGCGAAATTACATTCCTTGGTGGCGTCGAATTCCTTCGACTGCCGGTCGTTCATGATGGACCGCACCAGCACCGCGGACTGATCGCCCGTGAGCGCGCGCTCGGTCTGCGGCCGGATCTCGCCGTCGATCTTCGTGGCCGGCGGAAAGCCGGCCGTGATGAACAGGTCCGAGGCCTTGCGTTCCACAACGCGGCGCAACAAGTCCTGGATGAGCTTGATGGCTTGTTCGCGATCCACTTATCTACTCCGTTAGGGCGTCAAACCACTTTGTCGTTTCAACTCTGGGCCCGTCAGTCAGGCACACGCCTTACAGCGCGTCCTTGTTCTGCGCCTTGTAGCGTGCTTCTTCCTTGCTGACCACGCCCCTGGTGACCATCTCGGTCAGGCACTGGTCCAGCGTCTGCATGCCTTGCGCCTGGCCGGTCTGGATGGCCGAGTACATCTGCGCGATCTTGCCCTCGCGGATCAGATTGCGGATGGCGGGCGTGCCGATCATGATTTCGTGCGCCGCGACGCGGCCACCGCCGACCTTCTTGAGCAGCGTCTGCGAAATCACCGCGCGCAGCGATTCGGACAGCATCGAGCGCACCATTTCCTTTTCAGCCGCGGGGAACACGTCCACCACGCGGTCGATGGTCTTTGCGGCCGAACTGGTGTGCAGCGTGCCGAACACCAGATGTCCCGTCTCGGCAGCGCTGAGCGCCAGACGGATGGTCTCGAGATCGCGCATTTCGCCGACCAGGATGATGTCAGGGTCCTCGCGCAAAGCCGAACGCAGCGCCTCGGAGAAGCCAAGGGTGTCGCGATGCACCTCGCGCTGGTTCAGCAGGCAGCGTTTTGACTCGTGCACGAACTCGATCGGATCCTCGATGGTGAGGATGTGGTCCGGGCGGTTGTCGTTGCAGTGATCCACCATCGCGGCCAGCGTGGTCGACTTGCCCGAGCCCGTGGGGCCGGTAACCAGCACCAGGCCGCGCGGCAGCATGCACAGGTCGCGGAAGATCTTCGGCGCACCCAGATCGTCGAGCCCGACGATGGTGGAGGGAATGCTGCGGAACACGGCGGCCGAGCCGCGATTCTGGTTGAAGGCATTGACGCGGAAGCGCGCCAGCTTCGGAATCTCGAAGGAGAAATCGGTCTCGAAGAACTCTTCGTAGGCCTTGCGCTGCTTGTCGTTCATGATGTCGTACACCATGCTGTGCACTTCCTTGTGGGACAGTGCAGGCATGTTGACGCGCTTCATGTCGCCATCGACGCGGATCATCGGCGGCACGCCGGCAGAAAGGTGCAGGTCCGAGGCGTGGTTCTTCACCGCAAACGCCAGCAGCTGGGCGATGTCCAGGGCCATGAGTGCTCCGATAATTCTTCAGGCAGTATAGTCCAGCGCGCTCGGGCTCCCTATGTTAAGCACTCCGCAGAATTCCGCCTCTGATGAAGCACTTGCAGCCGGCCTTGCCGCGCTGCGCCAGCGACTTGCGGTTGTCGCGCAGGCCAGTGGTCGCGATGTGCGTTCCATCACGCTTTTGGCTGTCAGCAAAGGGCAGGCGGTCTCCCGGCTGCGCTCCGCATTGGCATTGGGATTGACACAGTTCGGCGAAAACTATGTGGAAGAAGCGCTGGCCAAGATCCATTCACTGGCCGGTACGCCAGCGCAATGGCACTTCATCGGCCGGCTGCAGGCCAACAAGACCCGCGATGTGGCCGAGCATTTCACCTGGGTGCACGGCGTGGACCGCGAACGCATCGCGCAGCGGTTGTCGGCACAGCGCCCACACCACGCGCCGGCACTGAACGTCTGCGTGCAGGTGAACATCGCCGCAGAAGCAAGCAAGGCCGGAGCGTCGCCCGCCGAAGCCCTGCCGCTGTTGCAGGCTGTGGCGCGCATGCCGCGACTGCGACTGCGCGGCCTGATGTGCATGCTGCCCTTCGATCTGCCCGCAGCGGAGCAGCACCAGCTGTTCGGCGCGATGCGCGCGCTGCGCGATGCGGCCAATGCGGCGGGCCTGGGGCTGGATACGCTCTCCATGGGCATGAGCGGCGATTACGAAGCCGCCATCGCCGAAGGGGCCACAATCCTGCGCATCGGCACCGCGCTGTTCGGGCCGCGACCATGACGGCTCCAGCCACGTAGAATGCCTGGCATGTCCACACTGTCTTCACTGTCCATCGCCCTGATCGGCGGCGGCAACATGGCCCGCGGCATCATTGGCGGGCTGCTGGGCCAGGGCGCCAGCGCCGGGCACATCGCAGTTGCCGAACCCAACGAACCAGGCCGTCAGAGCCTGCAGCGCGACTATGGTGTAACCGCCACAGCGGACAACGCTGCCGCCGTGGCCGCGGCGCGCGTGGTGATCCTCGCCGTCAAGCCACAGCTGATGTCCGATGTGGTGCGCGCACTGGCCCCTGCATTGCAGGCCCGCAAGCCACTGGTGGTATCCGTGGCAGCCGGCATTCGCGCTGATCGCCTGCAGCAATGGATGGGTGCGGGCATTCCAGTCGTACGCAGCATGCCGAACCGGCCGGCACTGATCGGCGCGGGCGCCACCGGTCTCTACGCCGATGCAACACTGTCGGCCGAGAACCGGGCGCTGGCCGAGCAGGTCATGGGCAGCACCGGATTGTGCGTGTGGGTGCGCCGCGAAGACGACATCGACGCGGTGACGGCGCTGTCAGGCAGCGGCCCGGCCTATTTTTTCCGGCTCGCGGAGCTGATGGCCGAGGCAGGCGTGGCGCAGGGACTCGAGCCCGACGTGGCGCGCAAGCTGGCCGCGCAGACACTGGCCGGCGCAGGCCAACTGGTCGCCGCCGAGGCCCAGCCCGACCTGCCGCGCATGCGCGCGGAGGTCACTTCCAAAGGTGGCACCACCGAGGCCGCGCTCAACTGCTTCGCCGAGCAGGGATTCGAGCAGCTGGTGGCTGCCGCCATGGCCGCCGCAGCGCAACGCAGCCGCGAGCTGGCAGCACAATTCGGCAACTGATCCCAATCATGCAAGCCATCTACTTCATCGTCGACACGCTGATCGGACTCTTCCAGGTCGTGCTGCTGCTGCGCCTGCTGATGCAGCTGACGCGGGCGGATTTCCGCAACCCCATCGGCCGCGGCATCGTGCAGCTCACTGACCCGCTGGTGCGGCCGCTGCGGCGCGTGCTGCCGCCAGTGGGCAAAACCGATAGCGCCTCGATCGTCGCAGTGATCATCGTCTCGGCGGCGAAGATCTACATCCTGCAGTTGCTGATGGGATTCGTACTACCAGCGCCATTCTTCATGCTGCGCGCGGTGGCGATCGACCTGGTGCGGCTGGTGCTGCATACCTACCTGGTTTCCATCGTTCTCAACGCGTTACTGTCATTTGTTGCACCAGGAAATTACTCGCCGGCGCAGTCCATTCTCGCTTCGCTGTGCAATCCGGTGCTGAATCCGATACGCCGCGTGATTCCTCCCATCGGCGGTCTCGATCTGTCACCACTGTGGGCGTGCATTGCGATTCAGGCAGTGCTGCTGCTCATCGGCTGAGCAGAAAACGCTTGAAAAAAAGCGTTTGCGCGACTTCACGCATGTGTTATGTTTCGCGCCGAACACAACTGCGGGGATGTTCCCCGTGCGATAAACATCAACTCGCGGGAGTATCCAAACATGGCGAAGAAGGGCGGCGCACCGACCAAGTCCGAGATCCTGGCAACCATTTCCAAAGACACTGAACTGTCGCGCAAGCAAGTCAGCGCGGTGTTCGAGTCGCTGAATGGCGTCATCAAGAAGAGCCTTCGCGGCCATGGCATCGTCACGCTGCCCGGCCTGCTGAAGCTGAAGGTCGTGAAGAAGCCCGCCACCAAGGCCCGCAAGGGCACGAACCCGTTCACGGGTGAAGAGATGATGTTCAAGGCCAAGCCCGCCAGCAAGAAAGTGCGCGCGCTGCCGCTGAAGAGCCTGAAGGCGATGGTCAACTAAGACCGTCTTTCAGCTTCGAACGCAAAGCCCGGAAAACCCTGTGTTTTCCGGGCTTTTTGCTTTACGGGGTATCTGCCTCAAGGAAGGGCACCACGGCGTCCTGCAACGCGCCCAGCTGGCCATGAAAGAAATGCCCGACATCGGGCAGCACCACCAGCTGCGGCGGCGGATCGAGCTGTTGAGCCCAGTCGATCACCAGATTGCCGTCGATGACCTCATCGGCGCCGCCCTGCACCACCAGCCACGGACAACCCGGCACCGATACATCGCGCACCGAACCGAAGTTGCGGCCCAGCGCCGGTGCGATGGTGATCAGTCGCGCCACACGGCCCACGCCGCGGGTGGTGCTGGCACGCAGCGCAACCACGCCGCCAAAAGAAAAACCCGCCAGCCACAATGCCGCATCCGGCCAGCGCTGCCGACCAAAGGCTACAGCGGCCAGCGCATCGTCGGTTTCACCTCGACCTTCATCGAAGGCACCGGCGCTGCTGCCGACACCGCGGAAATTGAAGCGGATGCTGGCCGCACCCAGTTCCTGCGCCGTGCGAGCCAGCGTGGTGACCACCTTGTTCGTCATGGTGCCGCCATGCTGCGGATGCGGATGACAGACGACGATGAAGGCGCGCGGCGCAGTACCGGGCGCCGGATCCTCGACTACAGCCTGCAGCGGCCCCGCCGCGCCTTCGATTTCGACGGCCTCAGCCCGCGGCGACGCGCTCATTCGGCCGCGCCGCGAAAGCCCAGGGAAGCCGAATTGATGCAGTAACGCAGGCCCGTGGGCTCCGGGCCATCTTCGAAGACATGACCCAGGTGTGCGTCGCAGTGCGCGCAGGTCACCTCGACGCGCACCATGCCATGCGACAGGTCGCGGTGCTGATGGATGCGATCGCCCGCCAGCGGCAGCCAGAAGCTGGGCCAGCCGCAGCCGGCATCGAACTTCTTCTCCGACTCGAACAGGTCGGATCCGCAGCAGATGCAGTAGTACGTGCCGCGTTCGGTGTGCGCGCTGTATTTGCCGGTGAAGGCACGTTCCGTGCCCTTTTCCTGGGTCACGTGATACTGCAGCGAGGAGAGCCGCGTGCGCAGCTCTTCTGGTGTGGGTTTACGGCGCTGTTCCATGCGTACCTTGACGTTACTTGAGCAGCTTCAGCAGCAGGCTGTTCAGGCGGCGCGCGAAATCGCCGGGATTGGCCAGCTGCCCCTGCTCAGTCAGCTGCGCCTGATCGTACAGCAGCTGCGCGATCTCGCTGAAGTCCGCGCCCTCCAGGCTCTCCAGGCGCTGCACCAGCGGATGCGCCAGATTCAGCTCCAGATGTGGCTTGACTGGCGGCAGCTCGCTGCGGCCCGCTGCGGCCAGGATGCGGCGCATGGATTCGCTCATGCCGTCATCCTCGCGCGTGAGGCAGGAGGGAGACTCGGCCAGCCGACGGCTGGCCTTCACGCCCGCGACAGAATCGCCCAGCGCCTTTGCCACGCGCTCGAACAGCGCGGCACCGGCCTTGTCATCGGCGGGCTCGGGCTGCGCCGGCTGATCAGTGCCGCCCAGCTTGGAAAGATCCAGATCGCCGCGAGCCGCGTCCTGGAATCCCTTGCCCTCGAACTCCTGCATCTGGCCGACGATCCAGGGATCGATGCGATCGCCCAGCAGCAGCACCTCGACCTTGCGGGCGCGCAGCTGTTCGATGAAGGGGCTGCTGCGTGCGGCCTGACGGCTGTCGGCCAGTACGTAGTAGATTTTCTCCTGCCCAGGCTGCATTCGCGCCACATAGTCGGCCAACGAGGTCTTGTCCTCATCGCCGGCCTCGTTCGTGCTGGCAAACCGCAGCAGCGGCAGCAGCTTGTCGCGGTTGGCGTAGTCCTCGGCGACGCCCTCTTTCAGCACGCCGCCAAACTCCTTCCAGAACCCGGCGTATTTTTCCGGATCGTCCTTGGCCAGCCTGGCGACCAGGTCGAGCGCGCGTTTGGTCAGCGCATTCTTCATGGCCTCGACTTCCGGATCCTTCTGCAGCAGCTCGCGTGAGACGTTCAGCGGCAGGTCGGAGGAGTCGAGCACGCCCTTGATGAAACGCAGATACAGCGGCAGGAACTGCTCGGCGTCGTCCATGATGAATACGCGCCGCACATGCAACTTCAGGCCACGCGCGGCATCGCGCTGGTTCAGGTCGAAAGGCGCCCGCGCGGGGATATAGAGCAGGCTGGTGTATTCGCGCTTGCCCTCGACCTTGTTGTGACTCCAGGCCAGCGGCGCCTCGCCGTCATGCGTGATGTGCTTGTAAAACTCGCGGTATTCGTCGTCAGTGATTTCGGTACGTGCGCGCGTCCACAGCGCCTTGGCCTGGTTGACAGCCTCGAAATCGTTGGTTGCCTTGCCTTCGACGGGCATGTAGACCGGAAAGGCCAGGTGATCGGAATAGCGCCGCACCAGCGAACGCAGCCGCCAGGAATCGGCGAACTCCTTGGCATCGTCCTTCAGGTGCAGGATGACCTGCGTGCCTCGCTGGGCGCGCTCGATGGTCTCCACGGTGAACTCACCATCGGCGGTCGAGCTCCAGCGCACACCGGCTGCGTCGGGCTCGCCGGCCTTGCGCGACAGCACTTCGACACGATCGGCGACGATGAAGGCGGAATAGAAGCCCACGCCGAACTGGCCGATGAGCTGCGAATCCTTCTGCGCGTCTCCGGTCAGCTTGCCGAAGAACTCGGCCGTGCCGGACTTGGCGATGGTGCCCAGATGCGCCACGGCCTCATCCCGCGTCATTCCGATGCCGTTGTCGCGAATGGAGATGGTGCCGGCCTTGGCGTCGGCTTCCACCCACACGCCCAGGTCCTGTTCCTTGCCCAGCAGATCGGCATTGGCCAGCGACAGGAAGCGCAGCTTGTCGTTGGCGTCGGAGGCATTGGAGATCAGCTCGCGCAGGAAGATTTCCCGGTGGCTGTACAGCGAGTGGATCATGAGCTTCAGCAGCTCACGCACCTCGGCTTTGAAACCCAGTGTTTGGGCCTGGGCGGGGGCGGCGGTCTCGGACATGCAATGAACTCCGGCGTCGGAAACGGGAAACCGACGCCGAAATTGGGGCCGGACGGCCCTTAGTTCAAGGGGTTGTTGTCGGCGAGGGGCAATTGGGCGCCCGAACGGACGCCAGGAAGGTGGGCAGTCATCGTGCCGCCGCGCCACCGACGGCTGCCGTCGATCACCGCCTGCGAGAAGCCCACCGCCAGATGGCGCCCGTAGCCCATCAGCTCGTCGAGCTCATCCCACAACAGCAGAAGGCGCTCCATGGCTACTTCTGCTTGTTGGGATTCTGCTTGGTCGGGGCGTCCGATTCCCAGGTCTGGCGGACCTTCTCCGACCAGTTCTTGTAGTTCGTCCAGGTATTCAGGTTGCGACTGATGGCGGCATGACGACCGCGGCCGCGCTGCACGCGTGCCGCCCATTCGGCATACAGCTCGGAGCTGCCGGGACCTGGGCGTTCGCCAGTTGAGGCCAGATCATCACCGGGTGCTTCGCTGTTCGACATGCGCTTCTGCCCTGATCCCGTCGCGAGATCGTTTTACGTTGCGTGGAGGGCAGATTAGGGAAAGAGCCGGTTAAATCGACAGGAACTACTTCACGCGTGCGGCGGCGATTTGCCATCTTCGTGCGAATCAATTCCCAGCATAAGTTGCATCAGGGAATTGCTGACTCGCCTGCGCTGCTCGCGGAGTGATTCCACTGCTTGAAGCAGGAAGCAACGTTGCCTGGGCGCGGGAGGCATGCGGTCTATTGAAGCTCTTGGTCCTGAATCAGGCGACGATGCGGTAACAGGGCGTGTAGAGACTGCCAGGCAACTTCATGCGCCCGTCTGCGACAAAGGCCCGGAGGAGCTCATCCAGCAGCCGCATGACTTCGGGATCGCCCGAGATCTCGAATGGCCCGTGAGCTTCGATCGCGGCGATGCCCTGTTCTTTCACGTTGCCGGCGACGATGCCGGAAAAGGCCCGTCGCAGGTTGGCGAGCAGCAGGTGCTGGGGCTGGTCACGCTGCAGTTCCAGGCCGCGCATGCTTTCGTGGCTGACCACGAAGGGATGCTGGAATTCTTCCGGCACGTGCAGCAGCCAGTTGAAACTGTACGAGTCGTTGCTGGAGCGGCGTCCGGCGCGCACCCGCGACATCTGTTCTGACAGCAGCCGCGCCACGGCGGCGGGGTCGCCAATGATGAATTGCAGCCGCGCGACCGCGGCAGCCCCCACGGCGCCTTCGATGAATCGGCGGATCTGCTCGAAGTAGCGCGTGCTCTGCTGCGGGCCGGTCAGCACCACGGGCAGCACCTGGCCGGCGTTGCGGGGGTCGAGCAGCAGGCCCAGCAAATAGAGAATTTCCTCGGTTGTTCCCACGCCGCCCGGAAACACCACCACGCCGTGAGCCAGCCGGACGAAGGCCTCCAGGCGCTTCTCGATGTCCGGCATGATCACCAGCTGGTTGACGATGGCGTTGGGCGGCTCGGCAGCGATGATGCCGGGCTCGGTGAGGCCGATGTAGCGGCCGGCGGAGATACGCTGCTTGGCGTGACCGATGGTGGCGCCTTTCATCGGCCCCTTCATGGCGCCGGGGCCGCAGCCGGTGCACACGTCCATGGAGCGCAGGCCCAGCTCGTAACCCACTTTCTTGGTGTACTGGTATTCCACCTCGTTGATGGAGTGCCCGCCCCAGCAGACCACGAGATTCGGCTTCACCTTGCGGTCCAGCAGCCGCGCGTTGCGCAGCACGTGGAAGACGGCGTTGGTGATATCGGAGCTGTTGGTGAGGTCGAAGCGGCCACCCTTGTCCACTTCGTGCGCGATGTAGACCACGTCGCGCAGCACCGCGAACAGATGCTCCTTGATGCCGCGGATCATCTGGCCGTCGACGAAGGCGCCACCTGGGGCGTTGCGGATCTCGAGCCGGATGCCCCAGGGATGGCGCACCACGCTCACATCGAAGTCGCGGTATTTGTCGAACAGCTCTTTGGCGTTGTCGTTGTCGCTGCCGGAGTTGAGGATGGCCAGCGCGCATTTGCGGAACAGCGCGTGAACCCCACCCTTCTCTGAATTCAGCAGTACCTGGATCTCGGACTGCGACAGCATCTCGAGGCTGCCGCGCGGGCCCACACTGGCGTCAACGACTTCCGGGAGATCGACTACGGCTTCCAAGATCGGCGCAGTTTCGCGGGATCAGGGCAGAATGTCGATGGGCGTGTTGTTGTTGGTCAACAGCCAGATCTCGACCATGTCTGAGTTCGACACGGCAATGCAGCCGTCGGTCCAGTCGCGGGTGTAGTAGCCCGGATCGCGCTTCAGCCGGTTGGGCAGGCCGTGGATCATGATGGAGCCGCCCGGATCCCAGCCATTGGCTTTGGCGCGCTTCATGTCCTGCTCGTTGGGGTACGACACCTGGATGGACAGGAAAAAATCGCTGCGGGGATTGCGTCGGGTGAGCTGGTAACGACCCTCAGGGGTACGGAAATCTCCGACCTTTTCCTTGTGACCGGCGGGCATCAGGCCCAGCGCCACCTTGTAGCTGCGCAGCACCTCTTCGCCGCGCATCAGGTCCATGCGCCGCTGCGACTTGTACACCACCACGCGCGAAGCCACCGGCAGCTGCGTCGAGGCGGAGTTGGCCGAGCGGCCGGAATCGAAAGTCTCGGCCTGCAGCGGCGCCTGCACGCACAGTGCGGCAGCCAGTCCAGCCCAGACCCCATGACGTAAGCCCTTCATGGCGCCATTATAAGACGCATGTCGCGATGCACAGCATGGACCTGCATCACACGATGCTGTGACACTGTCGGCGCTTTCAGACAGTGGGAACGGCCCAGGCAGTATCATCGGCGCATGACGGGCCGCAGCGGGCGCGGATTGTTGATTGCGGCAACGGCGACGACGCTGATCTGCGCCGCCATGTATGCGGTACCCCAGCACTGGCATCGCGGCGATCCCACACAGCTATCGCTCACGGCCTGGGACAGGGCCGTGCCTTTCTGGCCCATCACCGGCGTTCTCTACTTCGGGGCCTTCCTCTTCCTGCTGCTCACCTTCATCGCGCTGTGGCCACAGCGGCTGCAGGCCCGACGATTCCTGAATGCCTGCCTGCTGGCTCAAACCGTGGGCATGCTGTGCTTCCTGCTGTGGCCCACCGCCTACCCGCGCGACCTGTATCCACTGCCGGCATCGACAAGCCCGCTGGGCGCCGCACTGGTGAACTGGTGCCGCTCGAACGATCAGGCCGTGAACTGCCTGCCCAGCCTGCACGTTTCAACCGTGGTGATCTGTGTGGCCTTTCTGCGTGGCACGCGCTGGTTCATGCCGGGACTGCTGCTGGGCGTGCCTCTGGCACTGAGCACGCTGACCTTCAAGCAGCACTATGTGGTGGATGTGATCGCCGGTCTGGTGCTGGGGCTCGTGAGCGCCGGACTGTTCCTGCGCCCGTCATCAAGGAAGGTATAATCCGGCTGCATGAATCTGCGTCTGATGATGGCCGTTGCAGCGGCGGTCGCGACTGCAGCGCTGCACGCGGCCGATGCACCGAAGCCCAAGTACCGCAGCGCCGGCGAAATCATTGCCGCGGCGCCCGATGCCGACTGGCGCACGCCTGATCCTGCCAACCTGCTCTATCTGGAACTGAAGAGCGGGCGCGTCATCATCGAGCTGGCGCCCGCCTTCGCGCCGGAACACGCCGGCAACATCCGCACACTGGCGCGTGAGCATTTCTGGGATGGCACCAGCATCTACCGCTCGCAGGACAACTTCGTGGTGCAGTTCGGCGATGCGGACAGCGACGATCCGGCCAAGGCGCGGCCGCTGGGCTCGGCAAAGAAGCATCTGCCGGCGGAGTTTCATCGCAAGGCCAAAGGGCTGAGTTTCGACCGACTGCCGGATTCAGATGGCTGGGCGCCACAAACTGGTTTCGTCGGCGGATTTGCGGCGGCCCGCGATCCCAAAGCAGGAACGGCATGGATGGCGCATTGCTACGGAACCGTGGGCGCCGGACGCAGCAACGCGCCAGACAGCAGCATCGGCACCGAGCTCTATGTTGCGATCGGTCAGTCGCCACGCCAGCTCGATGACAACATCACCGTGGTGGGCCGGGTGCTGCAGGGCATGGAACTGCTCAGCACCATCCCCCGCGGTCCGCCCCCGTTGGGGTTTTATGAGAACGCTGCCGAGCGCACGCTGATCGAGGCCATCCGACTCGCCAGCGAGGTGCCCGAAGCCGAGCGCACGCCACTGCAGGTGCTGCGCACCGACACGCAGACCTTCCGCGATGCCACCGAAGCGCGCCGCAATCGCGTCGATGATTTCTACAAGCGCCCCGCCGGCCACATTGACCTGTGCAATGTACCCGTGCCTGTGCGCAAACCACCGGCGGCGTCAGTCATCCAGTGACCAGCAGCATCGTGCAGCTGATCGTGCTGGGCGCGATCTGGGGCGGCTCGTTCCTGTTCATGCGCATCGCGGTGAATGACTTCGGTCCCGTGCCACTGGTCGAGGTGCGGCTGGTTTTGGGCTCCTTGCTGTTGCTGCCCTTCCTGTGGCGTGACCGCGCAAAGTTCACGCTCAGGCGCTGGCCGATGATGGCTTTGATCGGCGCCATCAACTCCGGGCTTCCCTTCCTGCTCTTCGCCTGGGGCGCAGAGCGCGCGCCGGCCGGCGTCGGCGCGATTGCCAATGGCATGACCGCGCTGTGCGCGGCACTCGTGGGCTTCGTGTTCTTTCACGAGAAACTGCGGACCAACCAGAGCATTGCACTGTGCGCAGGCTTCGCCGGCATCATCGTGCTGGCCAGCGGCAAGATGGCGGGATTCAGCGTGGGCTGGGCCACCATCGCGGGTGCTCTGGCGTCGATACTTTATGGTCTGGGCCTGCACATGGCGCGGCGACATCTGGCCGGCCTGCCCTCCGCAGCACTGGCGTCGGTGACACTAGGGTCCGCAGCGTTGCTGGCTGCTCCCTTCGCATTCGCGACCTGGCCTGATCGCGTCATTCCGCTGAATTCCTGGCTCAGCGGTGCCGCGCTCGGCGTGTTGTGCACCGGCATCGCCTTCGTGCTGTTCTACCGGCTGATCGCAGGCATCGGCGCGAATCGCACTTCCATTGTCACGTATCTGATTCCGCCCTTCGGCGTCGCCTGGGGCGCGCTGTTCCTGGGCGAACCGGTGACGATCAGCATGATCATCGCCTGCGCAATGATTCTCGGCAGCGTGGCGCTGAGTCAGCGCTAGATCCAGCGGCCCCGCATGGGCCAAGCGTCAGCGATCCCTGGCCTTCGGATCGACGATCAGCACCACCTTGCCAACCGAATCGCCCACATGCGCCACTCGCTGCGCGGCGGCGGCCTGCGCCAGCGGGAAGGTCTTCGTCACGCGCGGTGTGTACTTGCCCTCGTCGGCGAGCTTCGAGATGGCGCGCAGCGATTCACCAGCAGTCATGCCCGGTGCGGTGCCTCGGATCTGCGTGCAGGTCACGCCAGCCGCAGCGCATTTGTCCCCGCTGGCAATGCCGGCGATGGAGGCCAGATGGCCACCCCGCTTCACGTAGGCCAGTGCTGCTTCCGCCTGGCCATCGGCCATGTTCAGCACCGCGTCTACATCCTTGATGCGCGAGGCCACTTTCTCTTTGTCGTAGGCAACGAAATCTTCCACGTGCTGTTCTTTCAGCCACGCGCCCTGCGAGGAATGTCCGGAAGCAATCACCTTGGCGCCACGCCCATGCACGATGTCGACAGCCGCTGAACCTGCGCCACCTGCAGCGCCGATGATGGCGACGCGCTGTCCCGCTTTGACGTCGGCCGCGACCACTGTCGCGAAACCGGCCACGCCTGCGATGGGCATGGCACCAGCCTGTATGAAAGTGAATGCGCGCGGCTTGGGCGCAAGGTCTTCCACATTGACTACGGCGTATTGCGCGAAGGCGCCCGTGACGCGCGCCACCACGGCATCTCCGGTCTTGAACGCGGTGACGCCGGCACCAACACCGTCAACCACTCCAGACGCATCGAAACCGGGAATCGGCGGCAGCACGCTTCCGGAAGTCAGCGTCGTCGTTGCAGGGATGCGTTTCCAGTCCACGGGGTTCACACCCGCGGCGTACACCTTCATCAGCACCTGGTTCGGACCTGGCCTGGGTGTGTCAACGCTCTGCAGCTGCATCTTCTCGACGCCCGGTCCGGTCTGCACTATGGCGTTCATCTTCGCCGGCGCGCACAGCGCAGCTGTAGAACAGGCGACGAACGCTGCAGCGACAATCCCTGTCACTGAAATGCGGTTCTGGAACATGAGCGCGGCTCCTTCGGCTTGCGATTCCCGCGCCGAGAATAGCCGAGTTCAGGGAGACGGCGGCAGCTTCGCTCCCCGAACGGCTTCCTTGCCATTGTCAGTCCTACCGACGAAATTCATCCTGCCCTGCGCATCCGGCTCGAATGAATACGTGATGCGCGGATTGTCCTCATCGAAGAAGCTGGCCTTGCCCTCCGGCGTCAACGTTCCCATGTGGATGCTGCCCCGGCCGTACGCCAAAATGCGGACGGATTTCGGGCAGGCATGTTCATGATCCTCGAGTGTTTGAGGTGTCAGGGCACCGGACAGGCCGAGGGCAGCCCGCCCAGCACACCGGGCACGGTGAACTGCTTGTCGAAGTGGGCCCGCGCCTCGTAGACGGTGACTTCAACACGTGGAATTTCCGTCCCGTGCGCGATGAGCTGCACCCGGTGCCGGAACCCGCCCCAGAAATCCAGCGCCGCCGGAGTGAAGTCGATCCGATGGTTGGATATGACGGAGTCGGCCGCACCTTCCAGACCTGCCGTCAGCATCGCAGGCTGCGCGCCGGGCTTGAAGCAGCTCACTGCAACCGCGCCGGTGGAACGGTCGAAGTTGGCGCCGCAATAGCCGATACCAGGGTAGTGATTGCGTTGACCATCTGCGGCGAACTGCACCTTGTGCTTTGCCGCAAGCAGGCTCAATGAGTAGTCGAGCCGCGTTTCAACTCCGGCGGTGGATGCGAAGCGCTTCGCGTCCGCAGCGGGAAGCAGCCAGTAGTGATCCACGTTGGGAAGCCCATTGATGGGCGACATCCTCGCCACTGAAGACAATCCCGCGCGCAGGTGCCTGAGCTTCTGGCTGCCGTTGTAGTAGCCGACTTCAGCATGATCGACCACGAGAACTTGTCCCGCAGGCAGGGGTTGCGCGAGCAGGCGCGTGGAAAATGCGATGGCACCTGCCCCCATGGCCTTGCGGTGCTCTTCTGTGTAACGCAGCGCTGTCAGACGTGCGCCGATCTCACCGGCCATGTTCGCGTTCCCGTCCAGCACGCGAGAGGGGAAACATCCTTCTGGCACGCTGAGCTGCACCGAAGCGGCCGCGGCGGGATCGGATGACAGCCTCTTCTGGAGGCCGAACACCACCGGCCAGGTGAGCAGCATGAGGATGCCCATGCCAGCGATGACGGCCATGACCGCGATGGCCCGCGCGACATTCGTGCGACGGTAGCGGTACTGGATCCAGAGAATGCAGGCAGCTGTGAGCACTTGCAGCAGCTCTACAGTGAGCTTGCCCACCCAGCCACTGCCGGTTGCCAGGGGGGACTCCGGAACCTCGCGCAATGCGCCGAAGCTCACTGTCACGACGGCCGTGGCGGCGAGTACGGCCAGGAACACGATCACCGCTTGCCGCACATTGGCAGTAATCGCGGCGAAAGCCATGACCGTGGCAAAGACCATCACGCGATCGCCGGATGCGCCGACACTGAGGCCCGATTGCAGCGCCTCTGCAGTCGACGCTCCCTGGGAGAGGTTGTAGATGCTGGTGCCCACGATGGCGGGCAGGATCGCGACCGCCAACACGAGCAGGGTCTTGGTCAGCAGCAGCGTCGTGCCCGGCACTGGCCGAGTCAGCCAGTCGTGCTTGAGACTGACCACCGCGTCCTCATAGCACAGTGCCAGTATCAACAGCGCGATGCCCAACTGCAGGCCTATCTGGATCAGCCCTGAAAGAGTGCCCAGTTGCAGCATGAGATTGGGGAACTGCGCCAATAACAGCAACGCGGCGATCAGGCCACCGAACAATCCGAACAGGCGCAGGTCCTTGCGCAGCAGCGTGAACAGCAGTGAGCCGTTTTTCATTTCACACCTCCTGCCGTGTGGAGCGCATCAGGGCTTTGGAGATGTCGCGCAGTGACAGCGCCGCAGATTCCAGGTGCAGGACGGCACCGCAGGTTTTCTGCAACTGCGCGCGCTGCTGCGCATCGTCCACGTAGGCGGAGTCGACGAAGCGCAGGATCGCGCCGTCGATCTGCGGATTCAGCCAGGTTTCCGGAAGATTCCTGCGATCGGGGCCCTGCGACAACGTGACGATGACCTCACGGAAGCGCGCGCCGAGAGCCTCGATGCTCTCCTGGAACATCAGCCGGCCGCGTGCCATGAAGGCCACATGCGTGGTGCAGCCTTCGATCTCCGAGAGTTCATGCGAGGAGATGAGGATGGTGGTCTCATCGGCCTGCGACAGGATCCCCGACATCACTTCATCGCGCACCAGCGGATCCAGTCCGCTCAGCGGCTCATCGAGAATCAGCAGCTTCGGCCGGAATGACAGCGCGCCGATAAGCATGGCCTTCATGCGCATGCCATGCGAGAGCTTGCCCAGCGCACGCGAGGGTGGCAGTTCGAACTGCGCGCGCAGTTTCTGCTCGAGCGCACCATCCCAGCCGGGATAGAGCGCCGTCAGATACTCGAAATATTGCGCGACGGTCAGCCGATCGGGCAGCTCCTGGTTCTCGCTCAGAAAGGCAATGCGCAGCCGATCGGCAGGTTTCAGCTGCCGTGAATCCACGCCCAGTACACGCGCGCTGCCGCGATCGGGCGCCATCACATTCACCAGCATGCGCATGGTGGTGGTCTTGCCGGCGCCATTCGCACCGATCAGTGCACAGGTGGCCCCTTCGGGCACCGCCAGGTTCAGATCCTGCACGGCATCGTGCCGCCAGAAGTTCTTGGTGAGATTTTGTGTCTCGATGATCATTTGTCGCCTCGCATGTCCCGCCAGCCGGCCCTGATGGCATCGACTACTTCGTCCAGGTCCGCGCCGACGCGCCGGGCCTCGACCACTAATTTCTCCACCTCTTCCTTGAGCAACCGCTGCCGATCGCCGGGCCGCGCTTCGGGTGGCTCGGCTACCACGGTGCCGATGCCGGGTCGCACCTCGAGCCAGCGCTCCTGGATCAGGTGCTGAATGACCTTGTGCGCGGTGTTCGGATGGATCTTCAGATCGGCCGCCAGCGCACGCACCGAAGGGAAGCCCTGCCCCGGTTGCAACGCTCCGCTCAGGATCGAACGTGTCGCGGCGAACACGACCTGATCGAAGATCGATTTGCCCGGTACGAGAGTTAGTCTGAATGGTGTCACATTCATAATGTGACACATAGAACGGTGGCTCGTCAATGTAAAGAAATATTGACATGAAGTCTGTATTTTTTTACTTTCCCCCTCCGCAACCCACCGCAGGAGCCCTCCATGAATGCCGCCCTCGCTGCCCTAATTAACCGCTCCACGCTCTTCGTCGCCCTCACGCTGACCTTCACAGGCACCCTGACCGCCCAGCAGGCCCCGACTGTCGCCAAGGAAGACGTGACGCGGGCGCAGGCCGGCGTGGCGGCACTGGGCAGGAACTGGAACGCCACCGTGCTCGCCGAAACCGCGAGGCTCTACCTGCCACTGCATCAGCAGCGAGACCTCTCCGGCATCAAGCAGCTGCGCGATATCTCCTACGGCAAACACGCCAAACAGAAACTCGATCTCTTCGTTCCCGAGCAGGGATTCAGCGAGCCGGGGCCGGTGTTCATCTTCCTGCATGGCGGTGACGCCACCGGCGGCGACAAGACACTCGCCGGCAGCGGCGGGCAGATGTTCGGCAATGTGGCGCGTCTCGCCGCACGCGTCGGCGGCGTGGGCATCAATGCCGACTATCGCCCCGTGCGCGCACATGCGAATCGCACGGGCTCACCTGCGGGAACAGAAGATGTGCGTGAGCTACTGGAGTGGACGCACCAGAACATCGCGCAGCACGGCGGCGACCCCAACGCCATCATTGTGTTCGCGCTGGGTGATGGAGCCGCGCATGTTGCCGGCTACCTGTTCCATCAACCCTCGCAGCTCAAGGAAGGCCCCGGCATGGCAGGCGCCATTCTGGTGTCGGGCACATTCGGCTCAGTGAACGACCGTCCGCTCAATCTCATCGACAGCTACGAGGGCAAGGCTGTTCCCATCAGTTTGTGGAGCGCGGAGCTTGACCCGGTGCAAACCGGCATCACCGAAATGAAGGATCTGCTGTGCCGCAAGTATGGCAAGTGCCCCATGCTCAGCGAACTTGCCGGGCACAACCACGTATCGGCGGTGATGAGCCTCGATACGGCTGATACCTCGACGATGGGATACATCCATCAGTTCTACCACTCGGCCGTGCGCAAATGATGCGTTCCGCCACCACCATCATTGCGCTGAGCCTGTGTCTGACGGCCTTCGCGCATCACTCCGTCGCCGTATTCGATGGGCGGCGCGTCGTGAAGATCGAGGGCACGGTGACGGAGTTCCGCTGGATCAATCCCCATGCCTACATCGAGATCGAAGGCATTGGCGCGGGTGAATCCGCCGCTGGCCACTGGAGCGTGGAGATGCAGGCACCCAATTCCATGTCTGGCGAGGGATGGAAACGCGACACGCTGACAGCCGGAAGCAAAGTCACCGTATACGCCAATCCTCTGCGCAGCCCCGATGCCGCCGGCAGGCGCCGCGCGCTGTATGCGGGAATCATCCTGCCGGATGGCAGGACGCTGGGACGAATTGAAGCGGATAATCGCTGATCAGGAGAAGAAGAATGTCCTTCCGGGAAAAAACCGCCTGGGTCACGCTGATCGCCATCATCGCCGTGACCCTGCTGTACTGGGCGCACGTGCCGAATTTCATCGAGTCGCGGCATGGCCTGTGGGTGCTTCATGCCATGCTCGCCAGCCTCGTGACCTATCTGGTCATCGAGCTCGTGGCCTGGATCGTGCTGCGCAAGCGCAATCCGCGGGACGCGCGCACGCCGGCCGATGAACGCGAACGATTGATCGACCTGAAGGCGATCCGCATTGCCTACTACGTGTTCGCCACCGGTGCACTGGGCGGAGTCTTTGTTGCCCTGCATCTGACCCGCGGCGGCCCCACCGGCGTCGGCATGGCCGTCTTCATGGCCTTCGTGCTGTCGCAGCTGGTCAAACATGCAGCCCGCATCGTGTACTTCCGGCGCGACACCTGATGCCACCCACCGAGGTCACCAACTCCATCCGCCAGCTGCGCTTCCAGCATGGCGAGATGACGCAGCAGGAGCTGGGTGAGCGGGTCGGCGTCACGCGTCAGACCATCAACGCCATCGAGGCGGGCAAGTACTCCCCGTCGCTGGAAGTGGCGTTTCGCATGGCCCAGGTGTTCGGGGTGCGGGTGGACGAGGTGTTCCACTTCGGCCACGCACCGCAACCCGGAAAAGATGGAGTAACCTAGGCCGCATGAACATCAATCGTCGCAGTCTGCTGGCCACCGGCACCGCCACCCTTGCTGCAGCGGCGCTGGGTTCGCGCAGTTCTGGCGCAGCCGCGGCGAAAGCTCCCGTACTGGGTCTGATCTTCCCGCCGGCGCGACGCGATATTCCCGAGGAAGGCCTCGCCATGTACGGCGACAAGCTGAAGTATGTAGTGACCGGGCTCGGTGTGGAGAAGATGACACCGGAAGGCTTCGATACCGTACAGGCGCTGATTCCGGCAGCAGCCGAAAAGCTCGCCAAGGCGGGCGCGGAGGCCATCGAACTCACCGGCACTTCGCTCACCTTCTACAAGGGCGAAGACTACAACCGCAAGCTGCGCGAGATCGTCACCAAAGCCTCGGGCCTCAAGGCCACCACGATGAGCAATGGCGTCATCGATGGACTCAAGGCGGTGGGCGCAAAGCGCGTGGCCGTGGCCACGGCCTACAACGAAACCGTCAACGATCGGCTGCGCGCCTTCCTGCGCGAGCATGGGCTCGAGCCGCTGGTCATCACCGGAATGGGCATCGAGGCCATGACCGATGTAGACAAAGTGACGCAGAAGGACCTGCTTGAGTTCGCGGCGAAGGTACGTGCTTCGGCGCCCGCCGCCGATTCACTGCTCGTATCCTGCGGCGGCTTTCGCACGCTGGAATTGATCGCGCCGCTGGAAGCGCGCACCGGCGTGCCTGTGATCTCCAGCATGCCGCATGGCCTGTGGGCCGGCGCGAGACTGGTGGGCTTGAACGGATCCGCGCCGGGCTACGGGCGCTTGCTGTCCAATCCGAAGGCCAGCAGCACATTGCCGGGCGCGCCGCCCAGCCGCGGATAGCCCGAGTTCACATACACCATGCCGTCGACCACGACGGCGCCGGCACCATCCAGCGATCCGCCCTGCGCGGGCTGTCCATTCACTGTGTCGAAGCTGCGCTGGGTGTTGAAGTCCCACAGCAGCTTGCCGTCGGTGGTCGAGAACGCGCGGATGTGCCCATCCATCGCACCTGAAAACACCGCGCCAGGAATCACGGTCACTGAGCCGGGCTGCGCGGGACTGCAGCCTTCGCGAACCGGCGCACAAGGTGTACTGGGCGCAAACCAGGCCTTGGCACCCGTAAGTACGTTTAGCGCGGTGAGCCCACCGCCCTTCACCGGATCGAAGCTGGCATTGCCGATCTGCAGCGAACCCTGATCGCCGGCCGTGCGCGCGGCATCGGCCACGGCCGCATAAACATTGCGGCCATCGCTGGCCATGCCCCATTGCACGCCACCACTGCTGCTGCCGATGCCCACACGCGTCTGCCACAGCACCTTGCCGCGTGCTTCGGGGTCGAGGCCATACACCACGCCGGATTTCTGGCCGGCGACCAGAACCTCGCGACCGCCCGGCGCGCGCACCAGCATGATGGGTGCCGCGAAATCATGATCCGGCCCGCAATTCGTCGCGCCACCCCGCGCGCACTGCGCATTGAATACATCGCCGGTCATGAGTTGCTGTGACCAGCGGATGCTGCCGCTGCGCAGATCCAGTGCGACGACGGCATCGCTGAGCTTGCCGGTAGGCGGCGTGTACTCATTGCCGGTGCCTACATACAGCAGGCCGCGGCGCGCATCGACAGTGGGTGCGGACCACGTTCCGACGCCGGAGGGACCAAACTGATCCGTGCCCGCCTTTGAAACACCGGTCTTCTTCGGCTCATCCACCAGCCAGGTTTTCCAGGCCACCGAGCCATCGCGCACGCGAACCGCCGTGATGCTGCCGCGGAAAGTACAGCACACATAGGTCGGATCGACCGCGCGCGATTCTTCCCATGATGCGGCCGGTACGTAGGCCAATCCGTCGTGGACGACAATCGTGCCAGTGAGTCGCGTGGCTTCGTGCGTCTCCACCTTGATCTTCCACACCTGCGCACCGGTATTCGCATCCAGCGCATACACGCCGCCGATCTGGTCGGTGAACAGCAGCAGGCGGGTGGTTCTTCCCTGTTTCAGATCCTCGACGACGGTGGGCGGAGTGCGTACCGGACCACTGGCCTGAAAGACCCAGTGGATGCAGCCGGTGCGCGCATCCAGCGCCTGCACGGCGCCGCCCGCACTGCCCACGAACATCGTGCCGCGCACAATGGTAGGCGCGGCGAAGGCAATCACATCACCGGGAAAACCGAAGGCCCATTTCAGCTGCAGTCGGCCCAGTTGCGCAGCCGTCAGACCTGCGGCAGCGCGCGGCTGAAAGCGTGTGTTCGAAGGCTCGGGACTCCAGCTGCGCCATGCCGGACGCGCGGCTCCGGCGAGTATCGGTCGATCTGCCTTGCACAGCGCGGATGCAGGTGGCGCCACATCATCCCTGCCCTTGCCTAGAAAGCCCGCCACGGCCTCGCGCTCCTCGCGCCGCATCGGATAGGCCACGCTCATCATCAGGCCGAAGTCGAGCGTGCGCATGATGCGCTGTGGCGACAGGCGGGTGAGCGCCTCGCGCGGCGGCGTGCGCGTGCCCACCTGATCGTGGCAGGCGGCGCAACGCTGGGCATAGACCTGTGCACCGGAGAGCTGGGGTGCATCTGCGGCCATGATCGGCGCAGCAATCAGCAGACAGACTGCCGCCAGCAATCTGGCCGGCACGGACGCGTGTGTTCTACCCACCCTGCTTCTCCGACGTCGTTTAGGTTTTGTCGCTGATGTGGAAGTGATGCAGCACACGATGCAGCACCGGCGCCATCACCACCGTCGCACAGACGATGAATACCAGGCCGGCATACAGCGCAAACAGGCCGGCAAAAAGCTTCCCGGCCGCGGTGGTGAGCGGATTGATCGGCCCCATGCCGCCCAGCAGCATGGAAACGTTCAGGAAGGCATCCAGTGCCGGCATATGTTCGGTGATCATGTAACCGGCCATGCCCATGATGATGGAGAAGGCCATCAACGCCAGGGCCACCGCCAGGTGCGCTGCGATGCGCCGGTAGAAGTCGGCGCGACTCAGCAGGGGCTTGTATTTGGGCTCGTACATAAGGCGCCAGAAGGCCGTGGTATTTTGCCACGGCCTTCAAACCTCCGCGGCCCGGCGTGCATCCAACCGCCTGAAAGAGCAAGAACCGTGGCAGAGCAACCCAACGACAACCTGCTGATCATCCGGGCCGCCCGCGGCGATCAGCGGGCGTTCGAGCAGCTCTACCGCACCCATGTGAACCGCGTTTATGGCCTGTGCCTGAGAATGACCCGCAATACCGCCACCGCCGAAGACTGCACGCAACAGACCTTCATCCAGGCCTGGGGTGCGCTGTCCCGCTTCGAGACGCGCAGCGCCTTCGGCACCTGGCTGCACCGCATCGCGGTGAACATCGTGCTGGGCCAGCGCCGCGGTGCGATGAACCTGCTGCTGACCCCCGTGCCGGAGGAAGCCGAACACACGGAGGTGGTCTTCGATACCCCGGTGGAAGTGGCCGAGATCGAAACAGCCATCGACCACCTGCCCGAAGGCGCCCGCGACGTGCTGATCCTGGCCGGCATCTATGGCTACTCGCATGGCGAGACCGCTTCGATGCTGGGCGTGGCGGAAGGCACCTGCAAGGCGCAGCTGCATCGCGCGCGGGCGCTGCTGCGCGAACGACTGAGTCTGGAGGCCTGCTCATGAACATCCCCGATGGCAAGCGGCAGATCCGCTCGGTCAGTGAACTCCCCGGCGCTGCGGCGCCAGTCCGGGATCTGTGGCCGGAAATTCAGTCCCGGCTGGCGCCGCGTCGTCGCTCATGGATGCTGCCTGCGTCGCTGGCCGCCAGCGTGCTGATCGCGGCGCTGGGCTTCGTGATCGGCATGCATGTGCACAGTGATCCACCGCCGCAGGCGGCTTCGCGTGACGCGGGCACACTGATCCGTGCCGCGCT
>DATNCK010000371.1:0-4640 GCA_035571575.1 Steroidobacteraceae bacterium
AGGTGGTGCCGTTGGGGCGGGCGCCGCGCTCGGTGAGCTCCTGGGGGATGTTGCCGTGCTTCGGGGTGCCCTTGAACAGCATGTGCTCGAGCAGATGCGCCATGCCGGTTTCACCATAGTTCTCGTGGCGCGAGCCCACGAGATAGGTGACATTGACGGTGATGGTGGGCTTGGACTGATCCGGGAACAGCAGCACGCGCAGGCCGTTGGCCAGTCGGTACTCGGTGATGCCCTCCACCTCAGTCACCTTCTGCGGGGCCGCGGCCGGCGCCGCAGCCAGGCGTGCAGGAGTCGGGAACAGCAGGGTGACGGCAGCCATAGCGATGAAAGCCGCCACTCCTGTGCGATGGATGAACTTCCTCGTCATGGCCGGACCCGCTTGTTGTCTGAACAGTTGCTACGGATGGGACACGACGCCGCAGCGGCGGTCAAGTGAGCTGTTCCGGTGCACGTCAGCGCACCGGCGACTGGCGGGCCTTGAGTGCGGCGATGGCTTCGCGCGCCGTCCGGGTGCGGTAGTGATCGGGCCCGAAGCTGGCCAGCAGCGTGCGCTCAGCCTGTAGCAGCACCGCGGAAGCCTCGCCATATCGTTTGAGATTGGTCAGCGCCACCCCCAGATGGGTCTGAGCATTGGCCGTGCGCCAGTGATCGGCTCCGAGCTGCTCCGTGAACGTGGCGATGACACCCCGCAGCAGCTGCTCGGCCTGCCCGTATTCGCCCAACCGGTTCAGCGCCACCGCTTCACCCAGCCGCGAACCGGCGGTGTCGGGGTGCTCCGGGCCCAGCGCACGCAATCGCAGGGCCGTGGCCTCCGCGCAGGCATTGCGCGCCTCCACCCATCGCTGCGCTTTCAGATACAGCGAACACAGGTTGTTGAGACTGTTGGCCAGTTCCGGCACCACTGCGTCGGCGCCATGGCGAAGCACGGCGATGGATTCCAGGTAGATCTGCTCCGCGTCTGTCAGACGGCCATCGAGATCCGAGACAGCATTGGCGAGATTGCTCAGTGCTACGCCGGTCTCCGGATGCGTCGGACCGTAAATGCGCCGCGCATCCTCGACCACTTCGCGCAGCAGTGGTTCTGCCTTCGCGGACTGATCGCGCGTCACCATCACCCAGGCCAGCGCCGCCTTGGCGTCGAAAGTCTTTGGATCCGCATCGCCGAACACGCGGCTGTGCAGCGACAGGCCGCGTTCCAGATGCGCGGTCGCCTCCGTGAGTTGGCCGCGATCCGTCTCGATGCGGCCCAGAGTGGTCAGCGCCTGCGCCAAGCCAGCATTGTCCGGCGGCTGCGCGGTCTCGTACTGCTGCACCAGTTCGGTGGCAATGTGCTGGGCTTCCTCGTAACGGCTGCGCAGTCGCAGAACCTGCGCGAGTTCCAGCCGCGCCTCGCCCAGCACCTTTGAATCCGCAGGGTCCGCGCCCGAAATGGCACGCACCGATTCCCGCAGTCGGGTCTCGGCCTGTATGAAATCACCGCGAGCCCGCGCCAGCGCCGCCTGGCTGTGCAGCGCGCGGGCATGCGCGGCTGGCGCCGTTCGCGTGGAGGCCGCACGCAGCGCCACCGCGCGTTCCAGCAGCGGCGCGGCCCGCGCATACTCGCCCAGCCCCCGATAGGCGGTGGCCGCAGCCTCGAACAGTGCCGCCTGCACATCCTCCGGCTCATTCAGCAGCTGCGATTCAAGTCGCAGCACGCCTGAATCGAGCAGCTCCCGCGCCGTGCGCGGCGAACCCCCGCTCGCCACCGGATCCGCACCGGCAAATAGTCCAGCGGTGAAGTCCGTGACGCGCCGCGCCACTTGGGCCTCGCGATTGGCGCGATCGCGCTCGACCTCGGCGCGATGCGCCAGCCACGCCATGCCGGTACCGAACAGCATCACTGCGGCGAGAACGGTCGACAGCACCGCCACGCCAAGACGATGGCGACGTGCCAGCTTGCCCAGCACATACAACAGCGACGGAGGTCCAGCGATCACGGGTTGATGCGTGCGCGCGCGCTCCAGATCGGCGGCCAGTTCAGGCACGGATGCGTAGCGCCGCTGGCGATCCTTTTCAAGAGCCCTCAGCACGATCCAGTCCAGGTCGCCTCGCAGACGTGCCGCAAGTTGTGGCGGAGTAACCGAGCGTGCGGCGGCACGAGCCACACCTTCTGCGTCCGTCTGGGCAGCCAGCTGACTGGGACGCAACACCGTTCCATCCAGGATGTCGCGTGCGATCACCGCGGGGTCCAGGCTGTCACGCGTCACCGCATAGGGTCTACCCCCCGTCAGCAGCTCGTACAGCAGCATGCCCAGCGAATACACGTCGGTACGGGCATCGATATCCAATGGCGAAAGCTGCACCTGCTCCGGACTCATGTACTCCGGTGTGCCCAGTACATGTCCGATGCGGGTGAAGGCATCACCGGTCGCACTGGGACTGGTGGCCTTGGCGATGCCGAAATCGATGATCTTCGGCAAGGGCCGTCCATCGACCTCGGTCACGAGGATATTGCCGGGCTTCAGATCGCGATGGATCACTCCGCGCAGATGCGCATGTTGCACGCCCGCGCAAGTATCGGCGAACAGCGCCAGACGCTGTGTCAGTGACAGACGGTGCTCGTCACCATAGCGCGTGATCGGAATTCCCGGCACGTATTCCATCGCGAAATACGGTCGGCCATCCGCCGTGGTGCCGGCATCGAGGATGCGCGCCACATTGGGGTGGGTCATCATGGCCAGCGTCTGCCGTTCCAGCTCGAAGCGCGCCAGCACCTCGCGCGTGCTCAGGCCCAGCTTCAGGATCTTCAGCGCCACGCGACGGCGGACGGGTTGCTGCTGCTCGGCCAGATACACCTCGCCGATCGCCCCCTCGCCCAGTCTCTCCAGGATGCGGAAGGCGTCGATCTGCGTCGGCGGCGCTGCCGCAGTTCCCAGATCTGAATTCTCCGCGGAGGCGTGCGCCAGCAAGCGGCGCACGCGCGCCGCCAGCAGTGGATCGGCGCTCTGCGCCAGCAGTCGCTCGCGTTGCGTCTCGTCAGCCGCTTCGAGACATGCGGCGAACAGCTGTTGTTCCGCCTCGATACTCATCTGGAGGAAGCCGAGCCCAGCTCTTCCATCAACCAGGCTCGCGCAAAGCTCCAGTCGCGCTTGGCCGTTGCCGGCGAGATCTCCAGCGCCGCGGCCGCATCCTCGATCGACAGGCCTGCGAAGAAGCGCAGCGTCACCAGTTGCGCCAGGCGCGGCCGTTCCTTTTCCAGCCGCGTCAGCGCTTCATCGACATCCAGCACATCCAGTTCGCCGGAGCGCGCGGGGAAGTCCACACCGGACAGCGTCACATGCTCTGCGCCACCGCCGCGCCGATCCGCACGCCGGCGCCGCGCCTGATCGACCAGGATGCGGCGCATGGACTCGCCAGCGGCAAAGAAGAAGTGTCCACGGTTCTCGAAGGCCGCCGTACCGGCGGCCAGGCGCAGCCAGGCTTCATTGACCAGCGCCGTGGGCTGCAGCGTCAGGGCACGCCGCTCACGCCGCATGCGTGCGGCTGCCATGGATCGCAGTTCGGCATAGACGGCTGAATACAGCCGGTCGAACGCCGCCCGATCGCCGCCCCCGGCAGCCGCCAGCAGGCGGGTGACATCCCCGGATTCCAATTTGTGGATCTCGATGAGCCAGTTGCCGGGGATTTTACGCATGAGAGGGCAAGAGGGTCGATTTCCGCACCCCTGAAGCTACAAGGAGTACTACCCGTGAATGCCGTCGCCGAAGTGGTCGAAACCAACCGCCAGACCCGCTATGCCCGCTGCGTCAAGCTGTCCAAGCAAGTCGAATGGCAGATCGACCGCGACCTGGTCCGCGGCCGCGGCTTCGACTTCACGCGAAAGTTCCTGCCCGATGGCCTGTCGCAGGTGGACCGGCTGGAGTTCCTCTCGCCCGGCGAATCCCGCCTGATGAGTCAGGTGCAGGGGCGCACCTATGCCTACATCTTCGGGCTGGTGGAACGCTTCATCAGCGCCAAGATGATCGAGCTGTCGCGCTCGCATGTGCTGGACGATCAGACCGCCGTGGAAGGCCTGCTGCGTTTCTCCGGCGAGGAACTGAAGCACCAGGAACTGTTCCGCCGCGTCGAGCGCATGCTCGATGCGTCGATGCCACAGGGCTACGTAAAAGTGGCCGATCCCAACGATGTGGCGCGGGCCGTGCTGGCGGCCAGCAGCTGGGCTGTGCTCGCACTGACCTGCGACATCGAACTGTTCGTGCAGGCGCACTACGACCAGAGCATCGCACCAACACAGGACATCTGCCCGCTGTGGAAGGACATGTTCTTCTTTCACTGGAAGGATGAATGCCAGCACGTGATGCTGGATGAACTGGAGTGGACGGCTGAGAACGCGCGACTGTCGCCGGCGGAGCGTGATCGTGCAGTCGATGACCTGATCGGCCTGGTTGGCGCCGTGGACGGCATCCTGCAGGCGCAGGCGCGGGTCGACGCGCAGTACTTCATGCACTGTGCGGCGCGCGATTTCACACCCGCCGAACGTTCACGCATCGCCAGTGGCGTGCTGGGTGCCTATCGCTGGCAGTACATCTTCAGCGGTGTGCAGCACGCGCACTTCGGCCGGCTGCTCACCGCGATGACCACACCGGCACAAATGACACGCA
>DATNCK010000372.1:0-15538 GCA_035571575.1 Steroidobacteraceae bacterium
ATCCCACGCGGCCAGGCGGCCAGTGAATCCTGTTTTCGTCTCGGGATGGTCGGCGAGATATTTCTGGCGTGCGTCGAACGGGCCCATCAGCTGCCAGTGCGTGGTCGCCGGGATGTAGACCAGCTTGGTGATGGGGCTGTAGGACATGGACTGCCACGCGTGACCGCCAGCCGGCCCAGGCGCGAGATTGAATATCTTGTTGGTGATATTCGTACGCGCCTCCGGCACCACATTGGGCCGGCCAGTCTTCATGTCCACGCCGTTGGCCCAGTTCACGTCGGTGTAAGGCTTGGCCGCGAGCAATTTCCCGGTCGCCGCATCGAGCTGATAGAAGAATCCATTCTTGGAAGCCTGCGCCACGACGCGACGCTTCTTTCCATCTATTTCGGAGTCGAGCAGCATCAGCTGTTGGCCAGTATCGTAATCCCAGGTTTCCCACGGCGTGGTCTGGTAGTGCCAGGCATAGCTGCCGTCATTGGCGTGCACTGCCACGATGGACGTCATGAACAGGTTGTCGCCGCCGCCGGCATCACGCCGGATGGCATCGCCTGGCGTGCCGTTGCCGGTGCCGAAGATCACCAGGTCGTTGGTGGCGTCGTAGGTGATGGCGTCCCACACCGTGCCGCCGCCGCCGGTATTCCACCATCCCGGTGTTTTCCACGTGGCCGCGGCCATTTCCATGGCTTTGTTCTCGAAGCCCTTCGCGGGATCGCCCGGAATGGTCCAGAACCGCCACAGCAGCTTGCCGGTTTCGGCATCGTAGGAATCGATGTAGCCGCGCGCATCGAATTCGCCGCCAGCCGAACCGATGAAGATCTTGCCATTGGCGATGCGCGGCGCGCCGGTTATCGAATAGCGTCGCTCGTTGGGCGTTGCCTTGGTGGACCACACCTGCTTGCCGGTCTTCGCATCGACCGCAATCAGGCGGCCATCCAGAGTGCCGAAAATGATCTTGCCCTTCCACGCCGCCGCGCCGCGATTGTCGACGCCGCAGCAGGTATTGATGTTCCATGCGCGCTGCACCTTCGGGTCGTGCAGCCACAGTTGCTTGCCGGTCCTGGCATCGAGCGCCATCACCATGCTCCACGGCAGCGTCAGGTAGAGCACACCATCGATCATCAGCGGTGAGGATTCGACGTTCTGGTTGGTGGGCAGGTCGGCGTACCAGGCCAGGCCCAGCTTGCCGACGTTCTGATCGGTGATCTGCTTCAGCGGGCTGAAGTACTGCTCATCGAGGGTGCGGCTGTGGGTCATCCACTGGCCGGCGTCCTTGTTGGCGCCGAGCAGGCGCTGCATATCGACCTTGGCAGCGGACTGTGCCTGAGCCTGAAGAGTCGCAAGCGCGGCAACGCCGGCCAGGATGATGTGAGCCAGTCGTGGCGAAACCATGAGTCCCCCTCCGCGAGTTTTCCTCGCGTGTATCGGTAGTCTATGCCGCGTGCCTGCGCGGCGCGACTGACAGAAGCGTTCAGTCGACGATGGCCTGATAGACCAGCGTCTCGAACTGAGCACCCATGGCCGCGCCGTCGCCGCCACCCATCTTCTGGATCATGAATACGGCGACCAGACCTTCAGTTCGGTCCACGAAGAAATGTGTGCCCGCCGCACCCGACCATCCGAAGGTCCCCTTCGAGGTGAGGTTGCCGGCCTGCGCGGGATCGGTCACCACACGCACGCCGAGGCCATAGCCTTCGCCATAGGCAACGCTTCCGTCCGCCGCGCCGCGCATAACGCCTGGCGGCAGATGATTGGAATCCATCAGGTCGATGGTCTTGCGGGAAAGCAGGCGCACACCATCCAGCTCTCCGGAATTCACCAACATCTGCGCGAACCGCCCATAGTCGGCAGCGGTCGCGGAGACACTGAATCCACCCAGCACGCGCGTCGCGGCGCCAGGCGCATCCAGGGCTCCGGTGGGAACGAGCTGGCCGTCCTTCACGCCATAAATCACCGCGAACTGATCCTTGAGCTCGTTCGGACGGCCAAACAGAGTGTGTTTCAGCCCCAGCGGCTCGAAGATCCGTTTGCGCACGAATTCATCGAAGGGCATGCCCGACAGCACTTCGACCAGGCGCGCCTGCACGTCGTGCGAAACCGAGTAGATCCACTTTGTGCCGGGCTCGTAGGCCAGAGGCAACTTGCCCAGTCGTTGCGTGAGATCGGTCAGCGTCCCACCCAGGACATTGGTTTCACTGTAGGCCTTGTCAATGCTGCGAGTGCCCGCAGGTCCGTACAGAAAGCCGGCGGTGTGGCGAAAGATGTCCTCGACGGTAGGCTGGCGCGCCGGATCCTTCAGGACCATGCGTCCGCCAGGGCCATCACCGGCATACAGCTTGAGGTTGGCCAGCTCCGGCAGATAGCGCGCGATGGGATCTGACAGCTGGAAGCGGCCTTCCTCGTACAGCATCAGCAGCGCCACAGTGGTGATGGGCTTGGTCATCGAATACACGTAGAAGTACGTGTCCTTGCTCATCGGCTTCCTGGCAGCAATGTCCGCCAGTCCGTAGGCATCCTCATGGACGACCTGACCCCGGCGTGCAACCCAGGTGACGACGCCGGCGATCTTTCCCTCATCGACCAGCTTGTGGAAGTGATCATCGATGCGCTTCAGTCGATCCGATGACATGCCGGCCTGCGGGCCCGTGGTCTTCACGGCGCTGTCTGTCTTTGCCTGGCATCCATTCAGGCTGGCCGCCAGAAGCGCGCCCAATGCGATGCCTGCCAAAGTCCGGCCAGCTGTAGTTCCGGTGTGGATCACAGTTCCCCCTTTATTTTAGTGTGCCCTGCGGCCGCCCTGATGGGCCCGGGGATTATGCCTTACGGTTTTCCTTACCTTCGCCATTTGCTTGCCCGTTGCCGACGGGTCATGATCCCCCGACACCCCGAGGGGTCCAAGCTACATATAAGGAGGGATTCCATGTCGCGTTCCATTCGCCTGACTCTTGCCGCTGCAGTGGCCGTTCTGGTTGCGTTGCCGGCGGCTGCGCAGATGCGTGCTCTGTCCGATCCAGTAGTGGCGCATCCCGATCCGGAATCGCTGTTCAGCAGCAAGGATCCGAAGCTCAACAAAAACAAACAGGCCGCGCTCAGGATCATGCGCGAACTGCTCCAATGCAATCAGTGGGATCGCGCTGGCGAATGGCTGACCGACAAATACATCCAGCACAACCCGCTGGCGGCCTCGGGCCTTGCCGGCGTGAAGCACTATTTCATTGACGTTGCCAAGCGCAAGCCCACGCCTACCTGCACGAAGCTCACCAGCCCGGTGGTTTCAGTACAGGCTGAGGGGGACTATGTGACGGTGGTGGCCGCGCGTTCATACCCGTACGCCGACGATCCGACCAAGACGTACACCAGCACCTGGTTCGACACCTGGCGCTTCGTCGACGGCAAGGCCGACGAACACTGGGATCCGGCCACGCTGCCGACTGCCCCCGCTGCAGCTCCGCCGCCTCCGGCGCCTGCCAAGAAGTAACTCTCGAGTTACTCGTAAGATCGAAGGGCCCGGCATGAAAATGCCGGGCCTTTTTCGTTGTGTGCGTGAGCGCCGACACGCGATCGGGGCATATGTCCACAAGGCGGCGCTCCGCGTTGCCCCTGGTTGACCCACAGTGTGAGCAATATCCCGCTGACCTCTGCGCGCGTCGGCATTGCATCAACAATCCTCTGCGACGTGCTCCCCATAATTTCGGCCCGTTCGTACTTCATTCCATTTTGTTCCGGAGGGGATTCATGCAGGGCACGAAGAGCCGATTGCTGGCACTCATTGGTGTCGTGGCGATCAACATATTGCTGTCCGCCTGTGGCGGATCCTCGGCAGCCACGGGCAGCGCGCCCTCGGGCTCGTCACCTTCAGCTCCTGCGCCCGAGACGATTGAAGGCGTCGCGACACCCAGCAGCGTGGCAGTCGTAACCGCAACGAACGCGAATTGATGTCGGCGGACAGGAGATTCCTCATGAAGACACTCACGAAATATTCCCCGTTGCTCGCCGCGCCATTGCTGCTGGCTTCTCAGGCAAGTCTTGCCGCGCCGCCTTCGGATTCGGCTTATTCCACGGACCGGCAGAACAGCCACGTGGAGGACGCCACCTCCGAAGGCATCGGCCAGGTCAACATGATCGTGTGCATCATGTCGGCGCTGCGTTCGGACGCTTTCGTCAACAAGGGCGACTACAACGCGCTGGTGGAAGAGTCGCGCTGCCAGCCAAACGGCAGCTCTGGCGGCGCCAGCTCAGCGGCCAGTGGCGACGCCGCACAGGCCGCCACCTACATGACTGCCGTGGTGAATGCCACGCGCCAGTCCAACAGCACTCCGATGATCTCCAAGATCTGGCTGTCGCAGGAAGAGGAGGGGCATCGCACCGATATCGATGTGCATCTTTCAGCGACTGCGGCGCCCACGGCGAACAATCCCTACGGCGTGTTCACGCTCTACTATTGCGGTCACGAAGTGGGCGATCCGAACTGCCGGATGAACGGCGTGCTGGAAGGCAGCACCGATGGCGTGCGTTATTTCCACACCGAAACCCGCGACGACGGTCAGGGCATCTATACGCAGAACGTGGCGCTGAAGCTCAATGCCTCAGGTACCGCAACCGGCAGCGGCCGCATGCTGATGCAGGGCGACCAGGGATCGAACGCATTCGACTTCGCCTACGATCCGAACCTCTATCTGCGCAGCGATGGCAGCGCCGAGCAGTGCTTCGCGCGCGATGCGAATGATCCGGAGACGGGCATGTCGGTGTGGCGCTATGGCCTCTATGACGAGACCACCGGCGCGCGCATCACCCGCAACTCGGGTTTCCCCATCGACTACGTGCACGGCGGCGAGACCTACCACGGTTACCTCGGCTACTACGGCCTGTCGCTGCCTGCTGCGGCGATGACGGCGCTGCAGAATGGCGATACCGTGCAGAAGGTGGACTACAGCGGCGGCCAGTCTGCCGTGAAGACCGACTACACGGTGCTGAAGTCCGGCGGCCGGCTGATGAAGTTCACGCGCCAGACCCGCACCCTGCAGCAGATCGACCGCGTGCGCTTCAATGCGTTCTTCGGTCCGGAAGGCGCCGGTCTTTTCAGTGGTGCACAGCCCAACACGCAGTACGAAATGTACTGGGATGAAACTGCCGGCAACTTCAAGGTCACCGGCGGCATGAACTGCAGCAACAACGGCTGTCAGCTGCAACCGCTGTCACAGGAGCAGACGGTGAGCGTTTCGTTCTGGCAGACCCGTCCGGGTGTGCAGGGCTGGTCGCAGTCGCTGGGCGGCGAGATCTTCATCGCGCTGCAGGGCGCGACGGGTTCGGTGAACTCTTCCTCCATCCAGGTCGTGTACCGCACGCAGGATCTGGTCTATCCCTCGCAGTTCGGTGCCATTCCCACACTCTACTGCGTGCGCGAATGCCCGACGCCGGCGAGCATGACGGCTTACTTTGCGAACGGCGCCTCACTGCCGTCGCCATTCGTCGCCGGCACATTCAACAACTGGAATCCGACGGCCCCCTCGGGCGTGGTCACTTACCAGACTGACGCTGCCACCGCCTTGCTGCGGATCGGTGGCCAGGCGGTCACGTTCACGGACGCCGATGCGCTGCATCAGCATTCTCAGTACCAGTACGGAATTCGCAGTGGCCGCCTTGTGGCGAACCTCGCAGCCGCGGAGTGCAGCCCGGGCTCCGGCACGTACTGCGACATGAAGATCAACGATGCCGATGTGTACTACCAGTGGGAAACGGGTGCGGAGAGCCACAATCAGTTTGCCGCGGTCAAAGACTCCAGCGGTCAGTTCGTCGCCTTCGACGCGCCGCTGCAGGTCAACTTCCAGGTGCCAAATGGCGTGGCCTACGGTGACTATGCGGGTCAGAGCATGGTGCTGCAGTACGGCGGCTTCGGCGACCTTTGGGGCTTGCCGGGTGTCTGCGTATCGCGTGATACCAACGCTGTGGTGTCCTGCGACACTCAGAACTCGCGTTACGTGCCTGCCTTCGTGATTCCCAATGACCTGAGCAACGGTCGCGTGAGCAGTGGTGGACACTCCTACCTGGTGAAATGGCTGGATCGCGAGATCCGTTTTGCGAAGAAGTCGCTGGGTACTTGCTCGGCTGCACAGCTACATGCGCCGGTGGGTGTGGTGCTGCCGACTTCAGCCTTGCTGAAGAATCCGGCCAGCCCGAACTCTGATGTGTACGTGGGCGTGAAGCCCATAGTGACCTCGGCAGTGCGCGTGATTCACGGCGAGATCAAATACTGAGGGTTGAAGCGGCTTGGGGATGCCGCGAGTGCCGCCACAGGCACTCGCGGCACCAGTCGCGCGTAGCAGACAACCCCTGCGGCATCGAGTTCCGAGCAAAAGGCGGAACTGTCATTTCCAGATTGATCGGCGCACACTCTTCCCGTGGCCAGGCCTTCTGCGCCGCAACATCGGGAATGGCATGACTCAAGCGCGCAACCACATCACGCCGGTGCTGATGTGATTCTGGCGGTTATCGCGGCGTTGCTTTCGCTGTGCGCGCTGCTGACGCTGAAGCTCAGCAGCGCCAACAAGGACCGGGCGGAACTGCGCGCGCGAGTGGACTCTCTGAAGCGCCAATTGCTGCGCATGCGCTGACTACGTCAGAGGTTTGTCGCCCACATATCTCGCGCGTGGCCGGATGATCGCATCCTGCGCATACTGCTCCAGCGCGTGAGCAATCCATCCCAGTGTGCGACCGAGCGCGAAGAGTGTGAGCGCTGAACCATCTGGCAGGCCCAACGACTTCGCCAGCGCAACCAGCGCAAAGTCGATGGTGGGAGCTTCGCCCAGGATTCCCGCCGCGGCAGCGGCGACATCGCCCGCGAATGCTGCGCGCTTCGACTTCGGCAGCATGGCCAGCAATATCGCCGCACGCGGATCGCCGCCTGGATACAGGGGATGGCCAAAGCCGTCGATCCGTTCACCTCGTCGCAGGCGCTCGGTGATGGCGCCACGCAGGTCGCGCGAGCGGTGCAGTGAGTTCCAGAGTGCTTCGACACGTCCAGTGGTTCCGCCGTGCTTTACGCCTTCCAGTGCCGCCAACCCTGCGATGACGACGCCATATGGCGAAGTGCCGGCGGAGGCGACGCAGCGCGCGGTGAACGCAGAGACATTCAATTCATGATCGGCGCACAGGATCAGCGCTGCCCGCAGCAGAGGGGCTGCAGCAGTCGCATTCCAGTATCTGGCCAGTGTGGCGTCGATCGATGACTCGTGCGCACCAGTGCCCGCAGCAACAGATGTGAGGTGCTGCATGATGCGCCAGCCGGTCTGCACTACTGCGCGCGGTCGTAAATCGTAGGCGAGAGGATCCCCGTACGCGGCCAGCGCCAGCGCTGCCTGCGCCTGTGACACGAATGGTGCATCGGTGCGGAGTCGTTTCGCGGCTATCGGTCTCGCGGCGGCATCGAGTACGGCGATGTCATCAGTTCCTGTCCACAGGAGTGCTGCCACCTGTGCCAGCGAGCTGGAGCGCGCGAGCTCGTTGGCGTCGCGGCCGCGGTAATACAGGCGACCATCCGCGATCAGGGTGATCGAAGACTCGAGTATGGGCAGTCCCCATTGAAGCGCGTGCTCGGCTACTTTCGCCGGATTGCGCCGTTCATCCGCCCGAGCGCGCAATCGCTCGACGTCTTCCCGGGAATAGCGGCGGTGCCGGGTCTTGCCGGAGCCTGCCTCGGAGCGCACGCGGCCGCGACTGACATAGGCATACAGCGTCGCGCTGCTTACATCGAGCAATCGCGTGGCTTCCATGGCGCTCAACCATGCGGACTTCGGCTTCGACATATTGATTATCCAATCAATATTGACCATGAACTAGTCGGAACATACGGTAGTGACCATGAACGCGCAATCCAGCTTGAAGACAATAGGCGGCCTGGACGGAGTAGTGGCCGCCGCAACGCGGCTCAGCATGGTGGATGGTGAGCGGGGCGAACTGGTGATCGCAGGCGAGCGCCTCGAACAACTCTCGGTCCGGCCATTCGAGGAGGTGGTTGCAGCGCTTTGGGGGGCCGCAGGAATCAGCACCGCCCGCGTTGCGGTCGTGCCGATGCCCGAAGCCACGATGGCGCTGTTGCGCGCCATGGCCTTGCGCCGCGTTGAACCCATGGATGCATTGCGCATGGCTGCGGGCACTTTGACCGCGAAGAGTGATGTCGAGGCGGCAACCTGCCTGATCGGCACATTGCCGACCCTGGTCGCCGCATATGCCCGTCTTCTGCGTGGCGAGGAGCCACTGGATCCACGGGCGGATCTGGGCATCGCAGCCAATTTTCTCTACATGATGAATGGAGTTGAACCGCATGCCGCGCTGGTGCGTGGTCTGGATACCTACCTGGCAACCGTGTCGGATCACGGATTCAACGCATCGACCTTCACTGCGCGCGTCATCGTGTCTACGGGATCGGATTTCGTGTCGGCAGCCACCGGCGCAATCGGTGCCTTGAAGGGGCCGTTGCATGGGGGCGCACCAGGACCCGCCCTCGACATGGTGTTCGAAATCGGTGATCCCGCTCGCGCCGAGACTGTACTGCGGGAGAAGATCGAGCGCGGCGGCAGGCTGATGGGCTTCGGCCATCGCATCTACAAGGTTCGCGATCCGCGTGCCGACGTGCTGGGCGCAGCCGCGGCACGGATGTTCACGCGCGCCGGAGATGCCCGTCTTTACGATCTTGCGCGGTCGGTTGAGGTAACGGCGCTGAGGCTGCTGAAGGAATACAAACCCGGCCGGCGATTGCAGACCAATGTCGAGTTCTACACGGCGCTGTTGCTGCATGGCCTGGGACTGGAGGCTGCGTTCTTCACACCGACCTTCGCCATCGGCCGCATGGCAGGCTGGACGGCGCATTGCTTCGAACAGCGCGCCGAGGGCCGGTTGATCCGGCCGCAGAGCGTCTACGTGGGGCGCGTGCCGTCGTGACACAATCGGTCGAATATGAATTCGACCGCAGCACTGCACCCCTTCCGTGGCAACGGCCTCGTCCGGCTCCTCGCCATCCTGGCCGTCACGCTCAACATGCGCGGCGCCATCACCTGCGTGGGACCGCTGCTCAAGGGCATTCAGGCGCATTTCGGGCTTAGTGGCACAGCGGCGGGTTTATTGACTTCGTTGCCGCTGTTTGCCTTCGGCTTTCTGTCTCCCTATGCGGCGCCCGTGGCGCGCCGGCTCGGCATGGAACAGGCCATCTTCATTTCCATGCTGCTGCTGGTCGCCGGAATGGGACTTCGCTACCTCGACAGCACTGTCTGGCTGTACACGGGCACGGCATTCATCGGCTGCGGCATCGCCTTCAACAATGTGCTGCTTCCGGGACTGATACGGCGCGATTTTCCGTCACAGCTGACGCTGGTGACAGCCCTGTTCACCATGGTGATGGTTACCTGTGGCGGGTTGGGTTCCGGCATCTCCATTCCGCTGGCCGATTGGGGGGGCTGGCGGTTTTCGCTGGCATCGTGGGCCATTCCCGCACTGCTGGCGCTGGTGGTATGGACGACCCAGCTGCGCGCGCACACTGCCCCGGCCAAGGCAGAGAACCGCGTCTCGATGTGGAATCGGCCGCTGGCCTGGCAGGTGAGCATTTTCATGGCCTGCCAGTCGACCGCCTTCTACGTGATGGTCGCCTGGTTCCCCAGCATGATGAGCGACCTGCAGGGCATCAGTGCTGCGCGGTCCGGCGTCATCCTGTTCATCTACCAGATCTTCGTGCTCGGCTCGGTGATGGTCACTCCCGTCTTCATCCACCGCATGAAGGATCAGCGCGCCATCGGTGTCGCATTGAGCGCAATGATCCTGCTGGGATACATCGGCTTGTATCTGGATGCAGCACACGCACTGGCGTGGATGATCGTGATGGGCCTGGGCGCGGGAGGCGCGCTGGTGCTCGCGATCACGCTGTTCAGTCTGCGCGTCGAAACCGCCACGCAAAGTGTGGCGCTATCCGGTATGGCGCAGGCCGTGGGCTACACGATGGCTGCGGTGACGCCGATCTTCATCGGCTTCATCCACGACCTGACTCATCGGTGGACTGCAGCACTGTTGCTGATGATTGCGCTGGCAGTGCTGCAGCTGACGATGGGCTATATGGCCGGAAGGCCGGTGAAGATTTCCGGCTTACTCCCAACCCGTCGGTGAGTTGTACGCGGTGGTGAATCCCATCGCCTCGATCTCATGCACCATGCCATCCGCGCCGATCTTGAATATATGCGCGGCCGGCAGGTCGAAGGGAGCGAAGGGGAAGTCTTTCTTGGTGCGCTCGACTTCCTTGCCGTCCAGGGTCTTCACCTTGTAGGGCAGGTTGGTCATCGGGTGCCGGAAGTGCGACAGGCCCATCACCAGTCCCGTCTGCGGGTCCGCGGCGAACACGCGGCGGTTCTCGATCTTGTCGATGTACTGAAAGGTATTGCTGTTGAGCTGATTCCGGCAGTCCCGAGCCACCTTGGGAGCTGCTGCTGCGCCAGGAACGGCCGGCGCAGTCGACGGCTGGCCGCTGGCGGTGATCATGCCGTTCTCATGGCGCTCGCAGTCGGGCGCGAAAGGCATCAGCTCGCCATTGTTGTCATCCAGCGCGTCGTAGTAAGAGGCGCCGAGCTTGATCAGCTCGTCGTGCGTCTTGCGCTGCGCGGCGGGAATCTCGGTGAAGATGCCCGGACGGGGCGTCTGCAGATTCACCATCTGTGCTTCGCGCACCCCGGAGACCAGGTGCTCGGCCTGCTTGATCTTGCCCCTGGCATCGAACTGCAGGCGGATGGCGATGATCGCCGGCTGCTCCACCAGCGGTTTCTTGGCCAGCTCTGCCCGCTGTGCGGGAGATGCACCTTGTGGAGCCTGCGGCGGACCCATGTAGGTCACCATACCGAGGAAACCGGCTGTCTCGTTGGCCTCATCCGGCACGTGAACGGCGAAGGTGCTTGGACCCTTCACGATGTTTTTCCACAGCCCCTCGCCGGGCTTTGTCCTGGTGACGTTCTCGACGAAAACGATCTCGTCGGACAGCGGTGCCTTGGTGATGTCGTGTGCGACCAGCGCCGCGATGTAGGTGTCGGTGGCATCGATCAGGCATTGGCGGTTGCAGGCCACCGCAGGTGCGGCGGCAGGCGCGGCGGCCGTGGGCTCCGCAGGCTTGCTGCAGGCACCCAGAGTCACAGCGATAACAGCAGCCACCGCGGCGGCGCCCAGCTTCACGAAATTGTCGGCAAGCATTTTCGATCCCCCTGTACGACAGAGGCCAGACTATACGCCTCCAGCGGAAGATGCCGAAGGTTCAGCGGTGGCTATCACCTCAAGGAAAATATTCAGTTAACGAAGGAATCGAAGAACATTCCGTCAGCCGCCTTCCAGCTCGCGCCGGCCGAGGTTTTCAGATATTTCCTGGCCAATGGAAACAGGTCCACCAGTATCTGTTCGAAGCTGGCGGCGTTTTCCGCCTGGCTGCGCAGTTGCGCCGCGCGCGCCGGGTTGGGCGGATTCCTCGCGTCTCCCTGTTCGGCTCGCGCTGCCTGATCGAGTACCTGTTGACGCGCTTTCGCCATCTGCTGGTGCAGAGAGTTGATGTACAGCTCCCATCGCACACGCGAGATGTCGGTGTAGGAGAGGCCGTTGATCGCAGCCGGGAAGCCGCTGCGCACGGACCGGAACTTTGCATCGGCCGCCAGCGATCCTGCGGGGTTCGGTGTGCCGGTCGCATTGCGCAGCAGCGCCGCATCGAGCTGCGCACGGTCGGAGCCGATCAGCAGCATGTTCGGCGTCACCGCCAGAAAGAGGGGTCGGGCTTCCCGGGCGTCGGTGCCCCCAGTGGCGCGCGGCGGGAATGTATCGATCTTAACTACCGTAGCGGTGCCGACCTTCTCCTCTTTTGCGAACAACGGGGCTGCGACCTTGCGCAACACACCAAGAGCCTGCTCGCCGCTGGTCACCGGAATCACGAGCAGCGCCGGGAGAGCGAGGGCGCTGACCTGCTCCTCGCCCGTCCTCACCAGGCCAACCTCACCCGTGAACAGTGACAGCAAGTCCACGGCCCGCATACCCGTCTGCCCGATCGCGAGGCTGTCGACCATCATGCCGGCCGCGGCGCCCCGGTCAGGCGGCATGCCGGCCTTCACAGCGCGCAGCAAGGTGGCGTACAGCGCAGGCAGTTCGATGCGAAGCGCAGCATAGGATTCGGTGGCGGGTGCCGCGGCCAGCGTCTGGAATGTCGTGACGTTGTTGCCGATCAGATCGAGCAGGCTGCCTGGTGTCATATCGGCCAGCAGCGCGCCACGCATCAGCATGCGATCGCGACCCATGCCGGCCGAAAACCACAGCCCCTGTATCCGTTCCGGATGCAGCTCACGGACCGAGCTCTGCAGGTTGATCTGCTGATTTGCCGGAACCGGGATCTTCGTCAAGTCCGGGACTTTGACAAAAGCCTCCAGCAGCGGTCCTTCCGCACGGAAACGCTGCGCACGCTGGTAGGCCGTGTTCTTCAGCAGCGAATCGTCAGCGGCATTGCCGTCTTTCAAACGCGTGATCAACGACTCCATCACCGCCTGGCTGTCGGAATAAAGCTCATGGTCGCCCAGCGAAGCCTGGAATGAGTACGAGATCCTCGGCTTCGACGGTGCAACGGGCTTATCAGCTTCAACGGCGGGCCTGGGCGGCATTGTGGTCGTGACGGTTTTCTCGATCTGCACTCCACGGAACGAATAAGTGGAAACCTCCGCGTTCGCCGGGGGCTTCCTGCTGTTCAGGCGTGTCCACGCCGCGTCCTGGCCTTTGCGGTTCAATACCCCGAAGAAATGCACGCTGTCACTGCCTGCGAGCATCGGATCGCCGGCGACGCCAAATACCACCGGGTTTTCGAGCACGGAAAAGACATCATCGAGGACAGCGCGACCGGCCAGTGCTGCGGTGTCCTTTCCCATCGACGCGGTGATCCTGCCGATGATCTGGTCACGCGCCGCGGCGAATTGTGGATCGTTCCAGAGCTTCATCACCGGGTTGGTATTCCGGACCTGCGTTGCATTGGCTACGCCATGCCAATTGACCAGTACCCAGGTATCGGCGGGCAGGCGTTCGGGTCCGGGCATGGGCAGGGCTGCCGACCGTGCGATCACGGAACTGGTCAGCACCAGCCATGCACCAATCCATCGTGTCATTGTCTTCAAGAGAGCACTCCGGTGCGGAAGCGGGCATCTTAAACTCCCGCCATGCAAATCGTACTGACCGAATTCGCCCGTCCACGGCTGTTTCCCCGCGAGCCGCGTCGCAACACCATTCAGGACATCACTGCTGCGCAGTTCGAGCAATACCTGAACGAACATGCGCCACTGCGGGTGCTGGAAGGCTATGCACCGTTCTGCAAGCTCCACGTACACCGTAACTGGACTTCGACCCGCCAGCTTGCGATTCCCATCAGCGATGCCAATCGGCATCTGCTGCGCTCGGCCTATGAGGCGCGCAACAGCAGTGAGCTGCCCGTGCTGGTGCGCTGGTTCGAGGGGGTCGAGCCGCCGGTTGCGGACTATCTGATCGTCATCCTGTACAGCCGTGAGCAACTCGGGAAGGAAGGCTCACCCATCGACGCGGAATGGGGGATCGTGGGCTGCATGTATACGAGCGAGCCCGAAGAGACCCCCATGGCGCCCATCACGATGATGCGCAATGCCCTGGGCGTGGGGGAGGGCGGGTCAGGTCTGCCGCTGGACCATGATGCGTATCGCCGCAGCGTGGAGTACTGGAGCACGCACGCAAACTGGCGTTAGCTCAATTTCTTGAGCAGCGCGCGTGCGGCTGCGGGATTGCGGTGTTTCGCGCCACTGATGACGTAGAGAAAGACGTCGCGGGGGACGGCCTTCGCCGCGACCCGCTCAGCAACGCGATCGAGACCGGAGGGCAGGCTGCCAACGGCCAGTGCCCGCGCCCGTTTTGCCCAGCGACTGAGCGCCGACGCGGTGTAACCCGAGAGTTCTGTATCGATCGTGCCCATGATCCGCAGATACGCGAACGACGCCGTGGCATTGGCAATCTGTGGGTACTGCGCATCGCCCGCCAGAACGATGGCGACATCGTGCCGCCGCGCCAGCTGCACGAACTCCGGCACCGCGAAACTCGGATCGCGGACTTCAATGGCGTGACGCAGCTTTCTGTCTTCCCGCTGCTTTGGCAGCATGGACAGGAAGGCGTCGATCTCTGCTGCTACGAAGGGCTTGCCGGGTGCGAGTTGCCAGTTGATGGGTCCCAGCTTGTCACCCAGTCGCAGGACGCCACTGTCCAGGAAGCGGGCGATGCTGTCCGTAGCAGTGGCCAGATCCCGACGCCCGACAACGAATCTGGGTGCTTTGACCGCGAATACGAAACCCGCCGGTGTTTCGTCGTGCCAGCGCTGGAATGTCGCCGGCTTCTGCAGGCCGTAGAACGTGGAGTTGATCTCCAGCGAATTCAGCACAGTACTCATATACGCCAGTTCGCGCGCCTGCGTCACGCCACGCGGATAGAACAGACCGCGCCACGGCGCGAAGCTCCATCCCCCTACGCCGACGAAGATGTTGCCGCTCTTGCCTGTGGATTTGCGAGCCGCCATGTGGGTCAAGCATAGCGCCGCGCAGCGCGCGGAGCCGCGGTAGAATCGCCCGCATGCCCATCTACGATTACCAATGCCAGGCCTGCAGGAAGCGTTCTGAGCTGCTGATCCTGCCAAACCAGAGGCAGAAGCCCGCATGCCCTGCCTGCGGCAGCAAGGATCTGCAACGCTTGTTTTCCGGTTCGGCCGCAGTGAGCACCACCAGGACACGGGAACGTTCGGCCGCCGTCGCGCGCGGCAAGTACAAGGCCGAGAAGAAGGAAAAAGACCACGCGCATGCCGAGTACCTGCGCAAACATGAGAGAGACCATTCCTGATCCCGTTCAGTTGCGCGTCAGTCGTCGATACGCATTCCAATGACGTAGCGCGCGCCGCTGATCCCCGGCTTCCTGATACAGTCGGGCTATGTTGTGGTGCGCATCGCTGAATTCCCCGTCGAGTTCGATGGCCTGCGAGTAGGCGGCAAGCGCTTCCTTGATCCTTCCGAGGTCTTCGAGCGCCACACCCAGGTTGTACAGCACGTTCGCATCGGCATCAGCAGCACCGTGGTAAAGCTGCACGGCTTCGGTTATCCGACCACCGAGATGCAGCAGCCGGCCCAGGTTGGCCAGGGCGCCGGGATGACCGTGTCTGGTGACGCACACGCGGTAAGCATCTACGGCCGCTTCGACATCGTTCTCTTCCAGAGCGAGCGCGGCTTCGAACTGACGAGTGCAATCGTCTGTCTTGAAGTCTGAACTGGCGTCGGAGGGCGCCGCATCGACAAGTTGGATGGTCCTGCCATCGGTGTGCACTTCCAGCGCCAGCAGCAATTGCCCTGAAAGGGCATCACGCTTCTCGCCCAGTTCGTGCACGAGAATCCGGTCGCCGGCAGCGGTCAGCGACAGCCCGCGGGCAGGAATGGCCTCTGGCAGCTGTGCGCGGATGGCGCGCAGTGCAGTGCCCACACGTCGCGCCGACAAGCGC
>DATNCK010000373.1:0-18754 GCA_035571575.1 Steroidobacteraceae bacterium
ATGGCACTGCTGACGCTGCTGGCGCTTTTCCTGTTCATCAATGAGCAGGGGTGGGTGGGCGTCGGAAGCTACGGCAATTTGCAGGCCCTGCAATATGTGGCCCTGAACCTGCCCGCCCAGCTGTTCCAGTTCCTGCCCATCGGCGTGTTGATCGGATCCCTGTTGGCCATGGGCGGCCTGGCTCGGCACAGCGAGCTCACGGTAATCCGGGCCGCGGGCGTATCCATTGCCCGAATCGCCCTGAGCGTTTTTCTCGCCGGTCTGTTGACGGTGCCGGTGGCCATTGTCGCGCGTGAATACCTGGCGCCGCCCATGATGCGGCAGGCACGCATTCACAAAGCCATTGAACGCAACGCCGATTTCAGTCTCGCCGGGCGAGGTGGCGCCTGGGTGCGCGATGGGCAGCTGGTGCTGAACGCCGCTCAGCAGTCCGACGACGGTGCCTATGGAGGAATTGCCGTGTTCGAGATCGCACCCGGCAACCGGCTTGCCTCGGTGGGGCGCGCCACAAAGGCCACCGAGCATGCAGATCACAGCTGGGTGCTGGAAAACTACAGCTGGTCGGCCCTTCATCCCGATCGCGTGGATTCGGGCGTCGATGCGGCACATCGGCTGGAAACGCGGGTGAGTCCGGCGTTCTTCGGCATGATCGTGGCCGACCCTTCGGAGCTGTCGCTGCGTGAACTGTGGCGCACTACGGCTTACGTGGATGCCAACGGCCAGGATTCGCGGCGTCTGCGCTTCACGTTCTGGTCGGTGATTGCAAGGCTGGCGGCAATCCCATTCGCGGCGCTGCTGGCTCTGCCACTGCTGTTCGGACCGTTGCGGCAGGTGGAGACCGGCGCGCGCGCCACGCTCGGCCTGGTACTGGGTCTGGCTTATTTCATCCTGTCGCGCATGGTGGAAAGCGGCACGATCGCGCTGGGACTGAATCCATTGCTGCTGGCCTGGTTCCCCACCGCGCTGCTGGTTGCAGCCATAGTGCTGCTGTTCGCGCGCCAGCGTCGCTGATCGCGCAGGCGCATCCGCTCAGCGCTGCTTGAAGTCTTCGGGCACCAGCTGATGCCGGCCGAGCAGCTTGTAGAAGTCGGTGCGATTGCGTTTGGCGAGCCGCGCGGCCTGGCTGACATTGCCACCTGTAATCTGCAGGATCTGCGACAGGTAGCCGCGAGTGAACTCATCGCGCGCGTCATCGAAGGACGGGAGTCGGCCCGGGGCGCCGCCCAGCGACTGCTGCACCAGCTCCACCGGAATCACCGGTGTCTGCGATACCGCCACAGTCTGCCGGATGAGATTCGCCAGCTGGCGCACATTGCCGGGCCAGTCGGCAGTGGCCAGCAGCTCCAGCGCTTCGGGGGGGTAGATGCTGCGCTGGCCGGTTTCCGCCGCGATCTGCGCCAGGAAATGCGCGATCAGCAGCGGAATGTCTTCACGACGTCGTGCCAGCGGCGGCATTTCGATCTGCACCACATTGAGCCGGTAGTACAGGTCTTCACGGAACTTGCCGGCGGCGCTCAACGCCTGCATGTCGCGACTGGTGGTGGAGATGATGCGCGTGTTGACGGGGCGGGGTGTGTCGGAGCCCACCGGTCGCACGGACTCTTCCTGCACCGTTCGCAGCAGCTTCTGCTGCAGGCGCGGCGGCAGATCGCCGATCTCGTCGAGCAGCACGGTTCCGCCATCGGCTGCTTCCAGCGCACCCTGCCGGGTCTTGGCCGCACCCGCATCCGCACCGAACAGGTCGATGTCGATCTGTTCCTCGGAGATGCCCGCGCAGCTGGTGACCAGGAAGGGCCTGGCGCGGCGTGGACTCGCCTTGTGCATGGCACGCGCCAGCTGCTCCTTGCCGGTGCCACTCTCGCCAATGATCAGCACCCGCGCATCCGTGCCGGCCACCATGTGTGCCTGCGCAAGGCGCTCTTCCATGATGGCGCTGCGCGTGATGATGTCAGCGCGCCATTCTTCGGTGGAATCCGTGAAGCCTGAGATCTTCAGCGCGCGCTGGATCTGGTCCAGCAGCTCCTGTTTATCGACGGGCTTGGTGAGAAAACCAAAGGCGCCCATCTGCGTGGCCTGCACGGCATCCGGAATGGTGCCGTGCGCGGTGAGCAGGATCACCTTCAGGCCGGGCCAGCGGTTCTGCAATTCCTTCAGGAGGCCGATGCCATCGACCGGTTCCATGCGCAGGTCCGAGATCACCAGGTCCGGACGGAAGCGCGTCGCGGCCGCCAGTGCCTGTGCTGCGCTTTCCATGGCCTCGACTTCGTAGTTTTCCGCGCGCAGGCGGATGGTTAGCAGGCGCAGCAACCCCGGGTCGTCGTCCACGACCAGGATGCGGGCTTTGCGTGCGGCTGACTGGTTCACGGGGTGCGTCCTTCGGTGGCAGGGGCAGGCGGGCGGTCGGAAATGCCACGTTCGATGTTGATGATGGCGTCGAGCTTGGCGTTCTTTTCATCCAGCTGCTTGCGCAGTCGAGCGTTTTCATCGAGCTCATTCTGCAATCGGCGCTGCAAGGCCGTTGCAGAAGGCGCAGCATTGCGCTGACGTTCACGCTCCTTCTGCAATTCTCCCACCAGCCGGTCGTTTTCCGCTGCCAGACGCAATTCAGCGACAGTGCGCTGCAGCTCGACCACTGCCTGCGCCCGCTCGGCGATGGTCAGAAGTTCTGGGTGCGCCAGCACTTCACGCAGCAGCTTCTCCGCCAGCGCCGGATCGCGCCCGGGGTGATCTGGGGCGGCCAGCACCAGTGCATAACGCAGTGCAGCCGGACCCTGGTGTGCCTGCTCGTACGCGGCACGCGCCGCGGCCAGCACCTCGGCCTGCTCAGCCGGGCTGCCCTGTACCAGCTGCTGCAGGCTGGCGATGTAGCTGCTCAGCTGCGCCGCCTGTATGGCCTCACCCGAAGGCGCAGCAACGGAAGCGGGCTTTTCGCCGCGCAGCGCGGCCACGCTCGAGCAGCCGCCCAGCAGCAATACCGCCAGCAACGCGCAGCGCAGCACCTCAGGCCGCATGGGCCCGCTTGCCGTCGCCCGGCGACCGCCCACTCTGGGTCAATGGCGGAGTGCTGGAAGATCTCAAAGGCATACGTATACGGAAATGTGCTCCCTGCCATTCACCGTCGATGATCTCGATCTGCCCCCCATGGGCAGAGACGAATTCCATCACAACCGAGAGCCCGATGCCCGTTCCCTTCACATGCCCGCCGGGCGCCTTGCCGGTGTAGAACGCGTCAAACACCTGCCGGCGCTCTGCCGGGGGTATGCCCGGACCGCTATCAGCCATCTCCAGCACCAGCGTCGCATCCTCGGCGCGGGCGCGGATGTGGATGGTGCCCGCACGCGGTGTGTACTTGATGGCATTGGATAGCAGGTTTTCCAGAATCAATCGCATCTTGCCGCGATCGGCGGCTACCAGCAGATCGTCGACATTGACATCCAGTCGCACACGTTGTGACAGCAACGCCAGCTGCTGGTTCTCGATGATCTGCTTGACCAGCGGTCGCATGCGAAATTCAGTGATTTCCAGGCCCACACTGCTGGTCTGCCAGGCGCTGTAACTCAGCAGGTTCTCGATCATCCGCTGCAGTCTCAGCCCGTTGTCGCGCAGAATGCCGGTGACCTCGCGCTGCGCCACCTGCAGTTCGCCAACAGCGCCGTCCATCAATAGTTCGGTGCCTTCGCGGATATTGGCCAGCGGCGTCTTCAGTTCGTGTGACATGTGGCGCAGAAAGCGGTTGCGTTCCTCCGCCAGTTCCAGCAGCCGCAGGCGCAGCCATTCCAGCTGCCGGCCGAGACGTTCAAGATCTGCCGGGCCGCGCACGGTGATCGCTCGGTACAGTGCCCCGCCACCCAGTTCGCTGATCGCGCGGTCGATCTGTCCCAGCGGCCGTCCCACCCGCAGCGAGAACAGCAGAATGGCGCCGGCGGTCAGCGGAATCAGCAGCACGAAGCCCCAGAACATCAGCTGCTGCGTGCGCTGGGTGCGGTCGCGCAGCGAGGCCACTTCGGCGTCGATCTGTGAGTTGGTCTGCGTCGATATGCTGTCGGCCACCTGTTGCATGCGGACGAAATCGGCCTGCAGCTTCGCATAGTCGGGCGGCTGCGTAGCCGCGCCAAGCATCTGCGCGCTGATGGCGCCGCGCAATCGCGAGAACTCGTCCAGTGAGGCCCGTGCCTCGGCCAGGTGTAGCTGGTTGCCGAGCTGCGATTCGATCTGCTGCAGGCGGGTCGCCTGCGTGGCGTAGGACTCGATCAGGCGCGGATCGACGGCGGCGCGATAGACATTGACCGTGCGTTCGAGCAGGGGGGTCTGGGCGAAAAGATCGCGGGTCAGGCGCGTGGCCACCACGCCATCGGCGACGATCCGCTCGCTGGTTTCAGACAGGCGCCGCATCTGCACGCCGGCCGTGACCAGCGCAGCGACCAGCGGCACTGCGATGATGGCCAGGCCCAGCAGCACCAGCGCGCTGAGGGATCGTGGGCGCAGCAGATTCATCAGCCGGATTCTAGGCTACCAGGGATCGCTCAGCAGCTTGCGTTCCCAGTTCAGTGAGCTCTGGACGATGCCGTCGAGGTTATCGAGCTGCGGTTTCCAGCCCAGCACCTGACGGATGCGCTCCGACTGAGCCACCAGGCTGGGCGGATCACCGGCGCGTCGTGGCACTTCGATCACCTTGAGCCTCTTGCCGCTGATGCGCTCCACGCTCTGCAGTACTTCGCGCACGCTGTAGCCGTGACCATAGCCGCAGTTGAGGGTCTGGGAAGCCCCGCCGGCCGCCAGATAATCTACGGCCAGCAGGTGCGCGCCAGCCAGATCCTGCACATGGATGTAGTCGCGCACGCCGGTCCCGTCCGGGGTGGGGTAGTCCGTGCCGAAGACGCTGACCGAATCGCGCCGCCCCACGCTGGCCTCGCAGGCTACCTTCACCAGCAGCGTCGCCTTGCGGGTGGACTGCCCTATGCGACCGGCCGGGTCCGACCCCGCTACGTTGAAATAGCGCAGCACGACATAGCGCAGCGCCGAGGCCTGCGCCAGGTCGCGCAGCATCCACTCAGACATCAGCTTGGAGGTGCCGTAGGGATTGATCGGCGCCAGTGGCGAGTCTTCGGCTGCAAGGCCCGACGCGGGCATGCCGTACACGGCGGCGGTGGAGGAAAACACAAATTGCCGCACACCGTGCGCCTGGCAGGTGGCCAGCAGTGAGCGCGTCTGGCAGGTGTTGTTGCCATAGTATTTCAGCGGGTCGGAAACCGACTCGGGAACAATAGTGTGCGCAGCGAAGTGGATGACGGTCTGCACGCCGTATCGCGACAGGACGTCAGCCACAAGGGCGCTGTTGCCGACATCGCCTTCGACCAGCGTTGCGCCGCCCACTGATTGCCGGAATCCGGTGGAGAGATTGTCGAGCACTACCACCGACTCGCCACGGGCCTGCAGCTGCAGCACAGTGTGGCTGCCGATGTAGCCCGCGCCGCCGGTCACGAGAATTGCGCCACCCATTTGCTTGTGCCTTCCTTGCCTGCCCACGAAGATGGTTGCCGATGATAACTGCAGTGCATGATTGCACCTGCAAAGTAGCGTTGGGAAATCGATCCATGTCGCAGCCGGAAGAACTAGACCGCCCCTTCGCGCGCCTGTCACCAGCGCTGGTGCTGGATGCCGTGGAGAGCCTGGGGCTGACGGTCGACGGACGGCTGATGGCTCTGAACAGCTATGAAAATCGCGTCTACCGTGTCGGCGTCGATCCCGCCTCGCTCACCGGCCGCGACCCACGGGCATTGCCACATGCGGTGGTCGCCAAGTTCTACCGCAATCATCGCTGGAGCGACGCGCAGATCCGCGAGGAGCACGACTTCGCGCGCGAGCTGGCCGCCGCCGAGCTATCGGTGGCGGCACCACTGCTGCGCGACGGCGATACCCTGCACGAGGCCGCGGGCTTTCGCTTCGCCGTGTTCGAATGCTGGCCCGGCTCCGCACCCGAGCTGGATCTGCCGGATCACCGTGCCATGCTTGGCCGCATGATGGGCCGCGTGCACCGCATCGGGCAGCAGCGCGCTTTCCAGGTGCGACCTGCGCTGCGCGAGTGGCAGTTCGGCGCGCGGGCGCGAATGCGCGTGCTGAATTGCGGCCTGATTCCCGAGCCCCTGGACCAGCGCTACGCGGAGGCTGCAGCGGATCTGGTGCGGGTGCTGACCGCGCACGGCGATGCGCTGAGCTACGCGCGAACTCTCAGGCTGCACGGCGATTGCCACGCGGGCAACATTCTCTGGAATGCCAACGGACCGCTGTTCGTCGATTTCGACGACTGTCTGACCGGCCCGGCAGTGCAGGATCTGTGGATGTTCTGCTCCGGGTCACCGGCCGAGCAGCAGGCGGAGTGGGCCGCGTTGCTTTCTGGCTACGAACAGTTCGCACACTTCGATGCCGCGGAGACCGCGCTGATCGAAGTGCTGCGCGGCATGCGCATGCTCAATCATGCCGCCTGGCTGGCCGAGCGTTGGGATGATCCGGCATTTCCCCTGGCCTTTCCCTGGTTCGGTGAGGGCCGATACTGGGAAAGGCATATCGCGGAGTTGCGGGAACAGCTGGAGGCGGTGGAAGATCCGCCCCTGTTGCGCGTGGGTGGATGAGAGGGAGGTTCAAGCACATGAGATACGGCCTGCTTCTGCTGGTTGCGCTGTCGGTGGCTGGCTGCAGCCGTGACCCCTCAACATCGACCACTACGGGCACAACAAAAGCCTCCGATGGCAATCGGGCTGCAACGGCGGATGAATCCGTTGCAGCGGTTCTGCAGACCTCGGGACGGGCCGCTGTGTCGCTGCGCTTTGTCATCACCAGCAAGCCCGCAGCGGGCGTTGCCACCCCAGTGCGACTGGATTTCACGGCGGCAGATCCGATCGCGCAGCTGGCGGTGCGTGCCGAGGGCGCAGGTCTGACCATCGATGCGGCTGGCGCCACCGCCATGCTCGCGCTGACTGAAGCCGGAAAGACGGTCAGTCATACGGTGATGGTGACGCCGCAGGCGGCCGGATTCAGCGAGCTGCTGGTGCACGCTCTGCCGCCGGGCGACGGCGCGGCGGAGATCGTTTATGCCATTCCGTTGATGGCGGAAGCGCCTGCGGCGCCCGCCGCGAAATAGCTTTCCTAGACGAAGCCGATCCAGCGGCCGAAGCCGATCACCAGGCACCACACCGTCAGCGAGACAGCGCCAGCCGCGCGTGCCGCGGGAATGGGCTTGCCCGTGTCCCAGTTCTGCACGCTGCGGAAAGTGACGAACTGGAAATACAGCATGTTGACGGCCGCCAGCACCAGCAGCCCCATCTTGATCAGAAAGGGCGTGTTGTGGGCGTAGTTGGTCGCGCCCGCGATGAACATCAGTGTGCCGGTGATGGCCGCGCCGATGAAGGCGCCCCAGGTCCAGGGCAGCAGCCGATCGGAGACATAGGTGAAGCGCAGATGGCGCGAGGTCCACCCGATCAGGCGCGAATCCACCAGGAAGATGCTGCCGGCGACCACCGCGAGACACACCACGTGTACGGACTCAACCCACGGAAACCAGTCTTCACTGATCGACACCGCCAGCGGTGAGTTCTGCAACCATTCCAGCCATTCAGTCACGAGCCTGACCTCTCAGTACGATTCGACATAGGCGATGAAACGCCCGCAGAAGATGATCGCGATCCACAGCAGCATGGCGATGGTCGCCGCGGCGACATGCACTGCTGTGGGTGATTCGAGCTGGCGCCGTGCTACACCGGTCAGCCACAGCGTGATCGCCAGTGCGAGCGCCAGCATGATCATCTTGGCGTAGAACGCCGGATTGGTGATGGTGCGGCCGGGTTCGGCAGTGATGAGCAGCAGGCCCGTGATGAGCAGCACCACGATCAGCATCCAGATGGCGCGCGCGAAACGCGGCGCCTGCGTGTGCAGCGGCTCGGTGGAAAGACCGCGGCCGGCGATGCGCAGCGAGAACATCAGCGCGGTTGCGAACAGTGCCGCCAGGCAGATGATGTGGATGGTCTGGATGCCCGGGATCGCCCAGGAGGTGACCTGGATGGTCTGGCTGAACGACGTGTTCGACAGCCAGTCGGCGAATTGATGCAGATTCACGAAGTGTTTGCCCCTGGACCGTTTGCCGTTGCTGCAAGCCGGTCAATGCTGACTATTATCCATTCAGTATAGACATAGTCGCGAGCCGAGGTCGAGCAGGAATGAAGCGCTGCATTACGGAAAATTCAGTGATGCGCGACATGCTGAAATTGAATGGAATATGCCCCGGCAGAACTCATGGTTGGCGGCAATGGTGTTACTGCTGCTCACTGGTGTCGTGAGGGCCAGTGATCGATTTCGCGGCTTTTTTTTGATGCGGAACGTTCGGTTACCGTCGTGGAACCGTTATCGATCCCAGTCTCGCAATCCGCTGGGCGCAATCCGCAGCTGACTCTTGAGGAGACCAGACTTCGGTTCTCGAACGCCGTGCTCCCGGAATGGCGCGCAGACCTGCTTGTTACAGCGCTCCGCGCAGCACCAGGTCGAGCAGCTTGTCGACGAAGTTACGGTCCAGCGGCATCCGGCTGACCAGCAAACGATGGAAGATGGGCCCCCACAGTGCATCGGCCAATACCTCGATGTCGGTCTGCGTGTTGATCTCGCCAGCGGCCTGCGCGCGCCGCAACAGTTGTAGCGCGGCCTGGCGGCGGGGTTCCACGAAGTCGCTGCGCAGCACCCGGTTGGTTTCGGAGTCTTCCTGCCCGAGCGCGATCAATTCGCGCAGCAACTGACCCACACGGCCGCGATACAGGGTGGCGGCTACATGAACCTGCCGCCTGAGATCCCCCAGTGCCGAATCGCTTTCGCGCGCCGCATCCATGCGCGGAGCCACTGCGACAAGAAAGGCCTCTATGGCCAGAGTTCCCTTGGTCTGCCACCAGCGATAGATGGTGGCTTTGCCGGCGCCGGCACGCGCCGCCACGCCTTCCACGGTGAATCCCGCGAAGCCACTTTCGCGCAGGATCTGGTAGGCCGCCTTGAGGATGGCGGCACGCGAAGTGTTGGAACGGGGTCGGCCCGGTGCGCGTGGCGCCGGCCGCTTGCGCGGTGTGCTCATGAAACGGGCAATGCGAAACAGCAGCTGGATGGGCGATTATATCGTCTGGAGTTGGCCGGCGAGGTCAAAGAGGGAGTGCGCCATGCCGGGCTGGCCTGCATGGTGGCGACATGGCAGTGGGCCAGGTCCGAGGCCGGCGCCGTGGCCCGTTGCCACCGGCCTGCTGGTGGTCACCGAGCGCGAGCAACCGTATTCGGCCAGCGTGCTCAACATTTCCGCGATGAGCTTCCGCGATGAGCTTCCGCGATGAGCTTCGGTTAACTGAGCGGTAATTCCATCCGCGCTCTGAATAGTGGGGTGCGCCGCGGCCGATAGTTTTGCCGCGCTACCGTAGGCTCGCACACGCGGCCATCACATGCCGCGCGCCTGCTCAGCCAGCCTCACCAGCTGCACGAACTCCGCGCGGTAGCCGAAAGGATCCTCGCCCCGCGATGCCTGCGCCTGGCGCAGCACATCATCGAAGGTGAGTGTGCCCGTATAGCGCCCACCGCGCAGCAACTGCGCGAATCCAGCCACGGCGGCGGAAAATTCCACGTCCTGTTTCAGTCGTGGCGGCACGCCCGTATTGGCACGGATGGGCAGCTCCAGCACTCGCGAGCGCTGGCTGTCGGGCAACTTGTAACGGATCTTCAGGAAGCCGTACTCGGAGGAGGCGGTACGGCGCTGCTGCGCCCGGAGTGCTGGCTGCTCGGCGTAACGACGGTCCTCGATCATTCGCGCTGGTGAGCCGACGGGAGTGATCTCGTAGATGGCTGTCACAGTGTGTCCGGCGCCCACGTCGCCGGCATCGACCTTGTCGTCGCCGAAGTCCTCGCGGTTCAGCGCGCGCGATTCGTACCCCACCAGACGGTATTCCGCGACACTGTCCGGATTGAACTCGACCTGGAGTTTCACGTCCTTGGCGATGGTGAACAACGCGGCACTGGCCTGCTGCACCAGCACTTTGCGCGCCTCGTTGAGGGTGTCGATGTACACCGCGACGCCGTTGCCGCTCTGCGCCAGAGTCTGTGCCACGTCGTCGCGATAGTTGCCTTCGCCAAAGCCCAGCACCGACAGAAACACTCCCTTCTCGCGCTCGCGCCCCACATAGCTCTTCAGTGCTTCGCGGTCGCTGATGCCGACGTTGAAGTCGCCGTCCGTGGCCAGCAGGATGCGGTTGATGCCGCCCTTGCGGAAATTGCGCTCAGCAAGTTGATAGGCCAGCTGTATGCCGGCTGCACCGGCAGTTGAGCCGCCGGGACGCAACGAGTTCAACGCGGCGAGAATGGTGTCCTTCTCACGCACCGGAGTAGGCGCCAGCACTTCACCGGCAGCACCCGCGTAAACCACGATGGCTACGGTGTCGGTAGGCTTCAGGCTGTCGAGCAGCAGCGCCATGGAGCGCTGCGCCAGCGGCAGTTTGTCCGGTGAATTCATCGAACCGCTGACGTCCAGCAGCAGCACCAGGTTCACATCCGGTCGGCGCGTCGCAGGTACTTCGTAACCCTTGATGCCGATGTGCACCAGCTTGCGACCCTTCCCCCAGGGCGAATCGCTCACCGCCACCATCGGATCGAAAGGCCGCTCCCTGGAAGTGGGTATGGGCCATGAATAGTCGAAATAGTTGACCATTTCCTCCACACGCACTGCATCGACTGGCGGCAGTACGCCCTGGTTGAGCTGGCGGCGCACGAAGCTGTAAGAGGCCGTATCCACGTCCACCGAAAATGTGGAGACCGGCTCCTCGTTCGCGAGCTTCACCGGGTTGGTCTCGAAGTGCTGGAATCTGTCGCGGTTTTCCGCCTCGACACTCACAATCGCCATGGGCGAGGCCGAGACCATGTCCGGCGCAGCCCGGCGACTGCCCACCACGGTGACCTCACTCAATTCACCGGTGGCGGCGGAGGCGCGTGGCAGCAAAGGCGTGGGCGCGGGCGGAGGCGCTGACGGCGGAACCGGCTTGTCCGTGACAATGGCCAGTGCGGAGCTGGAGGTGTCGGCCCTGCGCTGCTCGGGCTGCGACACGGGCGGGGCTGGCTCATTTACTGCTGGCATGTCCATTTTTGGAACGGGCACAGCTGCTCTTGCAGGCTTCCGTGCGCGCGGTCGCGCAACGTTTTGACCGGCTGGCGGGGGCGCGGTGTTCTCGGCCTGCACAGACGCAGCTGCTGCAGCCTGCTGCGTCTCCACCACAGGCGGTGGAGCGACGGCCGGCTGCAGCTGTGCCACCCGATCAGCCGGCGGCAACAGCCAGTAGATCGCCACTCCCACCACCGCTACGCAGGCGCTGGCCAGTCCGCCCCACCATGCACTGCGCGAATTGACTGGGCGGGCAGGCCGCATCCGCGGTTCATTTGCAGCCGCAGTAGCCGGCATGGCGTGCACGCGCTCGAATTCCTGCAGCGCCGCCTGGTGTGCGCGTTCGCGTGCCATTGGATCGGGCGGTGGCGCCCTGAGATGCCGCAGATCGTATTCGAAGGGTTGCATGTTCATGCGGTGGTACTCGCCAGGGGTTCACGTTGCTGCATCTGTTTGCGCATGATGTGAACGCGCCATGAAATGGTGGACTCTGAAACGCCGAGGATGGCGCCTGCTTCGGCATGACTCATGCCTTCGGCATGCACCAGCAGCGCCGTCTCCTTCATGCCTTCACCCAATTGATCCAGCTGTTGCAGAAGCTGATCGATGTAGATGGCATCTTCGGCGCGATGCGGGTCTGCCGTAGGCTCCGTGCCGGCGAGATCGGTATGCGCATGCCGCTGCTGAGCCCGCTGCCAGTCCTGCGCGCAGTTGATCACCAGACGGTACAACCAACTGGTAAATGCTGCCTGGAAACGGAACTGCCCGAGATTGCAGGCCAGCTTCATGCAGGCCTGCTGGGCGATGTCTTCGGCATTGGCGCGATGCCGGCACCATTTCCAGGCGAAGCGATAGATGGTGTCGTAGTGGCGATCCACCAGTTCGCCGAAGGCGCGTCCGTTGCCATCCTGCGCGCGCCGTATCAGAACCGTGATTTGGGGGTCATCCATGCGGGTTCTTCTTGGTCTGTTGAATCCTTGGACGGCCCCTCATGGGCATTCCTTGGCAGCCATGGCCAAGTGTATGCCCGATCACTGGAAAGCGCCGGGCCGTCCCTGGCCCGGCAACATTTCCTAGGCAGCTACATTCACAGAGCTACCCAGTGAGGTCGAGCTGTCACTGTTCGAACCATACTGCGCAAGCAGCGATTCGAGCATGCGGCCGAAGCCCGCATCGTGCGGCGGCGCAGGACCCTTGCCTTGCGCGCCGTACTTGTCACCCGGACCGCTCTGGATGGCAGTCTTGAATTCATCGGCGCTGATGCTTCCATCCCCGTTGGCGTCGAACGAGCTGAACATCCTGGAGATATCCGGCTGCGAGGAGGAGGATTCCGCCTTTGAGCCCATCAGCTGATTTCGCAGCTGGTCGAACAGAGTATGGGCATTTTCCTTCAGTTCCGAAGCGCTGACGCTGCCATTGCCGTCGGTGTCCAGCGATGTGAGCAGCGACTTGGCGTCGATGCCGCTGGTGCCAGTCTTCGCGCCGATCGCATCCACGAACGATTGCAGTTCACTCTGGTCGATGGCGTCATCGCCATTGACGTCGAGCTTGCCAAACAGTTTTTGAATCCTGTCCGATCCTCCTGCCTGCGAGGTATGCAGGCCGGAGTACTGGGCCGCAGAACATCCGCCGCCCATCGACACACTACTCATGATCTTCTCCTTGTGCTGCCGCCTGAAGGGCGGCTTCGCGAGGCAGTATCGAGTTGCATCTCCTGCGCACTTGTAAGCAAGTGTCCGGTCGAGAAGCCGTTATCGGAATGCGGCAAAGGCTTGCCGCATGTCCGAGCGCAGTTCGAGCTCCGCGGCGACGAATGCATGCTTCGCCTCGATCGCTGCGACGGCGCAGTGCCCGGAAAGACCGTGAACGCGAGCCTCATGCAGGATCGTTGACAAGATTGTGGACAATAAATCGATACCGGACGGTATAGTTCCCGAAAGAATCCGCAAGGCAATGGCGGTTCGCCAGACAGCCTGCGTTTGATGAAGGTGAAAGGAAATCGCACCATGCGCCGAACCTCTGCGGCTGTTGTCCTGTTCGCGTGTTTTGTCGGCGTTGCCGTTTCTCAGACGCCAGTGCCCCGTCCACAAGCTGCCGGCCAGCGTCCGGGCGCGCCTCCCGACGTTGCAGGTGAATCGGCCCCACGCATCGCCGGATTGCGCAGCCTCATGGGCACGCTCGCTGATGGCACGGCCTACCGGATCGACGTTCCTGCCGGATGGAATGGCGCGGCGCTGTTCAACCTCGATTACGCGTCGCCCGTTGCGCCGTATTCCGAGCAGAACCGTCTGCTGCTGGCGCGTGGCTATGGGCTCGCAGGCGTCGCGCGCGCCGTGACCGGCTGGCGCGTGCCCCTCGCGGTGGACAACCTCACGGAGGTGAAGCGCCTGTTCGAAGCAGAATTTGGCGCGATCAAGCAGCCGATTGCCTTCGGTGGTTCGATGGGTGGGCACACGGTGTTCATCGGCGCGCACCGCAAGCCCTCGCCCTGGGTGGCCGGCGTCGGCAACTGCGCGGGACCGGCCGGGGCCGTGGCGCAGTGGAACGAGAAGCTGGACGCGTTGTTCGTGGCGAAGACGCTGCTCGCGCCAACCTCCAATTTGCCTGTCATCGATGTGCCGGCCGATTTCGAGGCCAGCGCGATTCCCGCGTGGAAGTCCATGCTCGAGCAGGCGCAGAAGACCCCTGAAGGGGGCGCGCGCATCGCGCTGGCGTCGGTGCTCGGCGGATTGCCCGATTGGGCGAGCATGTCCAATCCTCGACCCGCGACCACCGACTTCGACGCTCGCCAGGCTGGTTACTACGAGGCGCTCGCTGGCGGACGGCTCGCGGCAGTGGCGCAGTTCATGAGCAGTCGCCGCCAGATCAACGCCCTGTACGGCGGCAACATCTCCTGGAATACAGGTGTCGATTACAAGGCGGAGCTGAACAGGCTGCCCGAGAAGAAGCTGGTGGAGGCGCTGTACCGGCGCGCGAAGCTGGACCTGGCGGCAGACCTCATGGCGCTGGCCGAGGCGCCGAGGATTTCCGAGCAGGCCACGGCCCTGCAAGCCATCGCCGAGCAGCAGTATTCCGGTGATCTGACCATTCCGGTGATTTCCCTGCAGGGCATTGGTGATCCCATCAGTGCGTCGGATGCAATGGATGCGATCGTGAAAGGGGCAAAGGCCGCCGGCAAGCAGACATTGCTGCGCACGGCATTCACCGAAACGGCAGGTCACTGCACTTTCTCATCCGCAGAGATCGCGGCAGTGGTGGACGTGGTGAAGCAAAGGCTCGACTCAGGGCACTGGCCGGACACATCCCCGGCATCATTGAACGCGCTCGCCAGGCGGATTGCGCCTGACGCGCCAGCACGCTTCATTGACTATCGGCCCAATCCCTTTCCGCGCTTGCTGACACCGCAGGAATTCAAGCGCCGCGCTGCGGGCGCGGCAAGCCGCTAAGCTCTCACATCGAAAAGAGCCGGACCTTCCGTGGTCCGGCTCCTTGTGATTCGGCAGCGATCGCATCGGCGAACGACTGCCATCGGCTCTGGTCGATGGGTCGCCGCTACTTGAGTTTCGCCAATCCTGTGTCCACGCAGGCTTCATCCTTGTCGCCGCCGGGCGCACCCGAAACGCTGATCGCGCCCACTACCTCGCCCCCGACGACAATCTGTTTGCCGCCGGCAAAAGTGATGAGATTGTCATCGCCGTTGACACCAGGCGGCATGGCTCCCGGGGGACGCGGCTCGGCCGGCGTTGCCGGTGCGGGAACGGTCTTGCCGAACTCGCCCGAACTCATCCGCATCTTGATGACGGTATAGGCCTTTCGACGGGCGATCTCGACGGTGCGGGCAGCGGCGGCATCCGAGCGCAGCACGAGACGGGTGGAGTAGTCAGGATCCATGACCATCACGGTCACGTTGTAGCCATTGGCCTTGCACTGCGCCAGGGCCGCCTGCGCCACGGTGACCGCCTTGTCGAGCGGCAGGGATTTTGTTGGGGCGTCGGCCGCGCCCGCCGCGCTGCAGGTTGCCAGCACGAGGCCAGCGCACACGGTCCTGTGGATCGACCTTCTGGAGTTGAATGAATGCATACATGCCCTCTGGGTGGTTTCGCTGGTCGTGATTCTATGAGCCTTGGAGGAAGAAGAGAGATTATCGGTCAATTCGGCCTGCGCCATGATGGACTGGACCGATGCAAGATAGATCCTTTTTGGCATCGATAACTTGGCATCTACGGAAAAGGCTTGTCTCCTTTACGTCTCCTCGAGTTCATGAATTCGATGCGATGGAACCAATGGTTCTGATTCGCTCGACGACAAATGCCGCCAGTTCACTGGCCGTCGTGACCTCATCAAGAGCCAGCTGCCAGGCGTACCATCTACTGAGCGAAGGAGCAGCCCATGAAATCAGTCATCTTTGGCCTGTCCTACCTGATGGTGACCTCCGCGCCGCTTATGGCGCAGGAAGAACATGCGGGTCACTTCGGAGCCGGCTCGACGTTTGGGCAAGTGCACTTCGTGACGTCGTGCAGCCCGGCGGCCCAGGAGCAATTTGACCGGGCAGTCGCGTTACTGCATTCGTTCTTCTACCCCGAAACGGAAAAGGCGTTTCGCGCAGTAGTCGGGGAAGACTCGCAGTGCGCCATGGGGTATTGGGGTCTGGCCATCAGTCAACGCCCCAATCCGCTCACGGCCCCCTTCCCACCCGCTCTGCTGAAGCTGGGATGGGAGGCGATCGAGAAGGCGCGCGCGGCGCGCCCGGCCACGCCTCGCGAGCGGGACTGGATCGAGGCGCTGGCAGTGTTCTTCCAGGGCTACGACACGGTCGATCAGCGGACGCGCAGCGCGCGATATGAGTCCGCCATGGCCCGTCTGCACGAACGATATCCAGACGATACCGAAGCCTCGGTCTTCTATGCGCTCGCGCTCCTCGAAGCCGTCGATCTCACCGACAGGACATACGCAAGGCAGTTGCGGGCCGCGAAGCTGCTCGAGTCGTTGCAGGGTGCGCAGCCCGATCATCCCGGGATACCGCACTACCTGATTCACAGTTACGACTACGCACCGATTGCAGCGCAAGGGTTGCCGTCCGCACGGCGCTATGCTGCCCTGGCGCCGTCCGCACCTCACGCACTTCACATGCCGTCGCATACTTTCTCCACGCTCGGGATGTGGCGGGAGGCAATTGCATCCAACCTCGCGGCTGATGCGGCGAACCGCGCTTACGCGACGAGCACGAGTCCTGCGGCGGCGGCGAATCCGGCGTCGATCGTCGGCCGTTATCACGCACTCGACTTTCTGGTCAACGCGTACCTGCAATTGGGTCAGGACAAGCTGGCGAAGGCGATTGTCGACGAGCTCGGTTCGGTGCAAGCGCTGCCGTCAGGCGCGTCGATCACGGCGCATACGGGGTTGGCTGCCATTTTCGTGCGATATGCGTTTGATCGATCGGCGTGGAAAGAGGCTGCCTCACTCGCGCCGCGTCCGTCGCCCTTCAAGCAGGCCGAGGCCATCATTTGGTTTGGTCGGGCCTTGGGTGCCGCAAGATCAGGCGACACTATCGGCGCGAGGCAGGCCCTCGCGCAGATCGTCATCCGCCAAAGGCAACTGGCGGCGGCCGGCGATCCGTACTGGGCCGATCAAGTGGGTATTCAGGAGACCGCGGCGTCGGCGTGGATTGCACTGGCTGGGAATGACAAGAACGAGGCGATCGCGCTGATGGTGAGTGCAGCAAACCGGGAGGACGAGAGCGAAAAGAGTGTCGCCATGGAGAATCGACTTTCGCCCATGCGCGAATTGCTCGGGGAGTTGTTCCTGCAGGTCGGACGCCCAAAGGATGCGCTCGCCGAGTTCGAGCGTTCGCTGGAGGCCGTGCCGAACCGGCGCCGTTCGTTGATTGGCGCGGCTGAGGCTGCGGAAAAATCGGGCAACCGACGCTTGGGCGAGGCCTATCGAATGCGCTGGATGGCCCAGAGCACAGCAGCGCTGTAGGCCAGCGTCCGGTATTCCTTACATCACTTAGCGGCCCGTAAAAAGCTGGTGCAGACTCCGGCACATTCAGTCCTGCCGCTTGCGCCAGGGGATCTCGCGCGCCAGCGGCAGGCCGTCCTAATGAGGTAGTGGACCAATAAATAGGGTTATATCGATAAATTAACCCCATTTAGAGGTATGATTACCCCATTTCCCCGCCCCTTTCGGCAGCAGTGCATTCCCTTACAGAACAGTTCCTGGCCGGCCTCCGGTTCGACACCGAACAGGCGGCAACGCTGCGAGCCATCGGCGAGTTCAGGGGCCGGCAGGAGCTTTTCTACCGGCAGTCCCTGGAAGTGCTGGCGGGGCTGCTGGAAGTCGCCAAGATCGAATCCAGCGAGTCCTCCAACCGCCTGGAAGGCGTGAGCGTCCCCCTGGACCGAATCCGGCGATTGGTAGTGAACCAGGCGCAGCCCCGCAATCGTTCGGAACAGGAAGTCGCCGGATACCGTGATGCCCTGGCGCTGATCCACGACTCCGGGCGGGAGATGCCGTTCACGCCGAACGTGATGCTGCAGCTGCACGGCATGCTGTACCGCTACATGCCGAATCCCGGCGGACGCTTTAAGCCGACCGACAATGACATCGTCGAGCGCAGGCCCGATGGAACTTCCCGCGTGCGGTTCAAGCCGGTACCGGCGCACCTGACGCCGCCGGCCGTGGAGCAGCTCGCAGCACACTACGCCTTGGCCGCGCAGATGCCGCAACTGGATTCCCTGATCATCGTGCCGCTGGCGATTCTGGATTTCCTTTGTATTCATCCGTTCGCGGATGGCAACGGTCGCATGGCGAGATTGCTGACGCTGAAGCTGCTCTATCACTTCAACTACGAAGTGGGCAGATACATCAGCATCGAGCGTGTGTACGAGCAGACGAAGGAAGGCTACTACGAGACGCTGGAGGCCAGCTCGCAGGGCTGGCATGAAGGCCGGCACGATCCGAACCCGTGGCTGAACTACTTCTGGGGCGTGATGCTCCGTGCCTACCGAGAGTTCGAGGAGCGCATCGGAGGGGTCAGGAAGCGCAAGGGCTCCAAGTCGTCGCAGGTGAGGGAGGTCGTGCTCGCCAGACCGCTGCCGTTCTCCATCTCCGCAATTGAAGCGGATTGCCCGGGAATCTCCCGGGAGACCGTCCGGATCACATTGCGCGCGATGAGCCGGGAAGGATTGATCGAATCCACCGGCAAAGGGCGCTCGGCCAAGTGGCTACGCAAGTAGGGATGAATGGCGATGGAACACCAACAACTTCAGACCAGGCAGCGCAGCGATTCGATTGATCGCAGAGTGTCCGTCGCCCCCATGATGGACTGGACCGACCGCCATTGCCGTTACTTTCTGCGGCAGTTCTCGCCGTCGGTGTTGCTCTACACAGAGATGATCCACGCGGCGGCCATCCTGCGTGGAAATCGCATGCGGCTGTTGCAGTTCTCACCCGAGGAACAGCCGTTGGCGCTGCAGCTGGGTGGCTCGGATCCGCAGGCACTGGCCGCCGCCGCCCGCATCGCCGAAGACATGGGTTACCGCGAAATCAATTTGAACTGCGGTTGTCCCAGCGACAAAGTGCAAGCGGGTT
>DATNCK010000374.1:0-2063 GCA_035571575.1 Steroidobacteraceae bacterium
CGCTGTACCTGCTCAGCGGCCGCAGCGTTCAAGCGCGCGATGCTTCAGTCACGCGCGAGGGCATCGCTGATCAGCTCGCCCAGCAGCGCCAGGAAATCCGTGCTCATGCCGGGATGGAAACGTTCGCGGTTGATGCTGCCCAGCACCAGCAGGCCCAGTGGTGCATCACCCGTCAACGGCACCAGCGCCACCGAACCGATGCTGCCGCTGTCGGGTCCGAAGATGAAGTCACGCTGCTGATCGCGGATCTGGCCGCAGCGCGGCCGGCCGGTGGACAGCAGGTTCTCGAAGCCGTTGAGGTTGGCATCATCCGCGGCCACCGGTCGCACGAAACGCAGGTCCGCCGCATCGGGCGCCGGACGGAACAGCAGCAGCACGGTGTGTGCCGTGTCGAACTCCTCGCGGAAGCCACGCTCGATCTGCACCAGCACCGCACGCCGCGTCGGGGCGCGCATCAGCCGCCGCGCGAACTTGTGGATCTTGGCGGCCAGCGATTCATTGCTGCGCGCGATGGCCACCAGTTCCGACAGTCGTGAATCCGCGGCCTGGTTTTTCTCGCGCAGCACCTCGACCTGGCGCTCGATCAACGACACGGCCGCGCCGCTGGCATGCGGCAGCCGCAGCGTGGTCAGCACGTCGGTGTGGCGGCGGAAGAAATCCGGATTGGCCTGCAGCCACTCGGCCACTTCACTTTCGGCCAGGACATTCTCATCGCGCGCAGTGGAAGTGGTCATTCGCGTTGTGCTCCAGGTGATGCCTTCAAAGTTCGAAATGCCCGGTGAACGATACTTCAGCAGGGCCTTCGAGCCAAAGATTGTGACCGCGCCCAGCCCAGCGGATGAACAGCGGACCGCCGGGAAGATCGACCTGCACGCGTTCGTCGAGCAGGCCGGCGCGTATGCCATCGGCCACTGCCGCGCAGGCGCCGGTGCCGCAGGCCTGAGTCTCGCCCACGCCACGTTCGAACACCCTGAGGCGCAGATGATTGCGCTGGCGGATCTGGCGAAAGCCCACATTCACCCGGCGCGCGAAGCGCGGATGCGATTCCAGCGCCGCACCCAGCGTGCCTACCGGCGCCGTGGCCGTGTTGGGCACATCGATGACGGCGTGCGGATTGCCCATCGACACGATGGCGAATTCCACACGTTGCGGCGGGATGTCGATGGCGTAAAGCGGACCAGATTGTCCGGCGGCATCGAAGCCCACGGCCTGCGGCGAGAAATCCGGTTGCCCCATATCTACCGCGACCATGCCGGGTTCACCCAGGCGGGCGGTGACGCGGCCGGCGGGGCTGTCGAGCTTCAGCTCGCCATTCACGGCCCGGCCGCGCAGGCGCAGCAGCTCGGCCAGGCAGCGCACGCCATTGCCGCATTGCTCCACCTCGGCGCCGTCGGCGTTGAAGATGCGGTAATAGGCCAGCGCGTCGCCCTCGCGGGGTGGTTCGAGCACCAGCGCCTGATCGAAACCGATGCCGCGGTGCCGGTCACCCAGTGCGCGCCACTGCGCGCGGCTCAGTGGCAGTGCATCGCGCGCCGGTGAATCGAGCACGATGAAATCGTTGCCCAATCCGTGCATCTTGGTGAATTCGTAACGCATCGCCCTGCCTTGAATCGACAAGGATACACGCAACTCACTCCGGCATGGCGAAGTGCGTTTTCAGCTCCGAAACCAGGCGCCGGCTGACGCTCATGCGTTCCTCGCGCCCTCGGAGCCGGATCTGGTACTGGCCGTCGGCGCCGCGTTCAATGGCCTCGATGAAGGCGCGGTTCACCAGCGCGCTGCGGTGGATGCGCAGAAAGCGTTCGCCGAATTCCGCCTCCAGCGTGCGCAGCGAATCGTCGATCAGATCCTCGCCATCGACGTGGCGCACCGTGGTGTATTTCTGCTCCGCGATCAGGCTGATCACATCCTCGATGCGCAGCAGCTTGATGCCTTCGCGCTGCCGCACCGCCAGATGCGTGCGTGCCGTGCTGCTCAGCGACTCGACCTGGCGGCGGGTGAGGGCGTGGGCGCGCTCGGTGGCGGCAGCGAGTTTCTCGCGACGCACGGGCTTGAGCAGATAG
>DATNCK010000375.1:0-3759 GCA_035571575.1 Steroidobacteraceae bacterium
TTGAATGTTCAAGGATCATCTCCAGCAAGCAGACGTCGCCCGGCAACAGTCGGGCAGACAGGGAGAGGAGCTGAGGTGCCGCCAGGCTTACAAGGAGAAGGTGGGCGGTCCGCGCGCGGACTGAACGCGGACCACCGCAGCCGCGCCGATGGGCGCCGCCGCGGGATCAACGATTCCGGCGTCAGACTCGATTCTGAAAGCGATTGTGGATGTGGCGGGTGGTGCGGCATTGACCGCAGCGCTCGCAAATGGGCAGGGACTGGAGTCCGATGGTAGCTCGTGCCTGCCGCTGGGTGCCTGCCTGGTATCTCGCTCCGTGCCCGCCACGTAGCGACCGTCACTGCACATGGCGATGCGTATCTCGCCATTTTGGTTCACCGGCATGTACCCGGCCGGCAGCAGGCCGCGCAGCACCATCAGTGGCAGCAGCAGCGCAATCACGAAATCGATGCGGCGGCGGGTCAGCACGGTGGGGATTCTACCGATTTCTCGCCATGCTCACGCGAATCATCCGCTGAGTGGACAAGGCTACCTGGCGACAATCGTCAACTTCTTCCGTGCCAGGCGTTCGCTGCCGCGCGTGACGGTTACGGTGACTTCCCAGCTGCCGCCCATCATCAGGTTGCCTTTGCCGCGGTAGAGACCATCCGCGACGTGGGCAGTGGGGATCAGCGACTGCATCTCCGGCATGTTCATGGTCGGCATCGCGGCCATGTGGAACCGCACCTCCACCTTGGCGTCCTTCACGGGCGCGCCGGCAGCATCTTTTACCGTAACTTCAACAGTGTTGCTGCCCGAACGAGGCGGGGCTGGCAAGGTCTTGAAGACGATCTGTGCCGATTCAGCAGCCGATGCCGCCAGCGGAAGCATTGCGCAGGCCACGGTGAGCAGGGCTAGGCGACTTAATTGGCGATTAAACATCGATAGTTCCGCACTATTTTCCGAGCCGCTGTTCGACATCGACAAAGAAAGTGCCCAAGGTTACCACCTTGTCGCCGGCTTTCAGACCGGAGGTCACTTCCGTGGCCTGGTCCCCCGCGAGCCCCAGCGTCACATGGCGACCTTCGTATTGTCCGGCGCTGTCTTCTACGAGTACGCGGGCATCGTTGCCATCGGCGAGGATGGCGTCATTGGCCACGGCAAGCCTTCTACCGCGGTTCAAGGTGACCTCTGCGAGAGCGAGCCTTCCAGTCACATCGAGGGGACGGACGGTGCGCAGCGTCGCGGTGGGGTTGGCACCAGGGCTTACTGTAATGATCATCCCGGGTATGGGTGAACCGCGGTTCTCGGGAGTGAAGACCCGTACCCGCTGCCCTGGCGACAGCAGCACGGCATCCGTTCTGGACGAGACATCCAGCGCCAGTCGATCCGGCGACAGCGCACGCGCGGCAAAGCGCAACGTAACCTGGATATCCTGCTCGCGAACTTCCTGAACCGCGAGATTGGCGAAGTAGGTGAGTGAATCGCCAGGCCGGGCACGTGGCGGCAGTGCCGCGGCCAGATAGCGCGCGACGTTCGCTACTTCGCCTGGAGGTATCTTGGCACCCCAGCGCTGCATCCGCCCAATACGGTCCTGCCAGCCTGCCTGCGTACCACCGGCACGCTGTATGCGTCCGATGTCATGGCAAGCTGTGCAGTACTTCTGCACCACGGCCTTCTGCGGCGCATCGGGAAGCGCGGGCATCGATGTCGAACCATGCACGTGTCCGGCGGCGGCAAAGACGGCGCCATGTAAAAGGCATCCGCATATGGCTGTGACCGATCTCAAGCCAGTCAGGGAGTAGCGCAGCCTCATACACTTCGCCGCGCGCGTCTGGTACGAAGCCGGCGGATGTCGTCACCGACTGCGTACAGACAGGGAATCAGGAACAGCACGTAGATGGTCGATGTGACCATGCCACCAATCGTCGGCGTGGCGATGGGCTTCATCAGCTCCATGCCGGCGCCATGTGAGAACATCACGGGAAACAGCGATAGTACCGTGGCGGCAACGGTCATGAGTTTGGGCCGCAGGCGTGCTGCGGAGCCTGTAATGACGGCTTGCAGGTAGCTTTCATCGCCGCCGCGGCGCTCTAGCGCTTCGTGGATGAACACGATCATGATGATGCCGGTCTGGATGGCGACAGCAAACAGCGCTATGTAGCCGATGGCGACCGCTGTGGTAACCGGATAACCCAGAGCTGCCTGCAGGAATACACCACCAACCAGCGCGAACGGCACGGATAGCATGATGACCAGCGTGTCACGCAGTGAGCGGAATGCGAGCCACAGCAGGCCGAAGATGATCAGCAGTGTGAGCGGCACGATGTAGGCCAGTCTGGCGCGCGCCTGCTCGGCGTATTGGTAGACTCCCGTCCATTCAACGCTGTAGCCATCAGGAAGCTGCAGGTTCTTGCGCAGCGCAGCCTGTGCCCGGCTTACGTAGTCCGGTGCCGTGACATCGCTGAGATAGACATACACGTAACCGGCCAGCTGACCATTGTCATTGCGAAGCATCTCCGGCAGTTTGCGTACCCCCACGTCAGCCACATCGCCCAGCGGCACTTCGCGGCCCGTCGCAGTGACCACGGCGACCGTGCCGGCTTTGTGCAGCGTGTCCGTGTATTCGCCCGAATACTGCAAAGCTAGGGGAATACGCGATTGGTCCGTCTGCGGGATGTTCACGACGTTGTCGCCACCGATGCCATAGCGCACCGTGGCCTCCGCTTCGGTCAATGTCACATCCTGCGCAGCCAGCCGATCCACGTCGTATACCGCATCGACGAAATAGCCCTCCGATATCCGTTCCGCGATGACCGAAGCCGTTCCTGGCATGTTTCGAAGCAGATCCTCGATCTGCTTCGAAACGTGCTCGATGGTGGCGACCTCTGGCCCCTTGACCTTGATCCCCACAGGGGTCTGGATGCCCGTGTCCTGCATCAGCGCGCGCGTGCTCATGGGCTGGGTCCAGCTGTTCGCGAAGCCCACAATCTGCAGCGAGTCGTTCATTTCAGCGATCAGGCGATCCTTGGTCATGCCAGGCCGCCATTTCGCCTTGGGACGCAGCAGCACCGTGGTTTCTACCATGGTCACTGGCGCTGAATCCGTGGCCGTATCTGCGCGACCTAGTTTGCCAAATACCCGTTCCACTTCCGGGAAGGCCTTCAGCTTGCGATCCATCTGCTGCAGGATCCAGCCGGCCTCGCGCATTGGAATGCCAGGCAGAGTGGTCGGCATGTACAGAATGGAACCTTCTTCCAGTTCCGGCATGTAGTCGTGCCGGAAACCCTGGAACAAGAGAAACGCCGGTACAAGCAGTAGTGCGCTCAACGTCAGCAGCGCATAGCGGAAGCGCAGTGTCACGGACAGTGCGCGCCGATAGCCACGCACCAGCATGCTCTCATGAGCGCTTTCTACCCGCAGTCGCTGGTTGCGGAATGCCCACACCACCAGCACCGGCAGCAGTCCCAACGTCAGCAGCGTAGAGAAGGCCATCGCGCCAGTCTTGGTCAGCGCCAGCGGATCAAACAGCCGTGCTTCGCGCGCACCGAGGAAGAAGATGGGCAGGAAGGAAGCGAGGATGATCAGCAGTGAAAACAGCAAGGGTCTGACCACAGTGCGCAACGCCTGCAGGATCACCGCGCGGCGTGCGGTCTCATCGGTGGGTTGTCGCCGGCCCAGTTCGGCTGCGCAGTTCTCGACGATGACGATGGTGGCATCGACCATCTCGCCGATGGCGATGGCAAGACCGGCCAGCGACAGCAAATTGATCGTGTGGCG
>DATNCK010000376.1:0-3273 GCA_035571575.1 Steroidobacteraceae bacterium
GGAAAGCGGTGATCACGCCCGAGACCGTGAACAGACGACCGAAACTCTGCTGCTCGCGCTTGATCATGCCGACGATGGAGGAGAACTCGCCCACCTGCACGCGCCCCAGCAGCGTGGAGCGATTGCGCACGCGTGGATTGCCGGTCACCGCGCCGACTTCCGGATCGGCGACGAAGTGCCGCGCCATCCAGTACGCGGCATAGCGATCGAGCAGCGCATCGCCATCGATGCCGATTAGGATCTCATGGCGCGCCAGCAGCGCACCGGCCTGCAGCCCCATGGCCTTGCCCTGGTTGCGCGCCAGATGCGCCACGCGCAGCCGCGGGTGCTGCGTCGCCATGCGATCGAGTACTTCACCGGTGTTGTCGCGGCTGCCGTCGTTGATCGCGATGACTTCGAAATCCGGGTAATCGAGCGCCAGCGCATGCGTCAGCGTCTCTTCGACATTGTCGCCTTCGTTGTAGCAGGGAATCAGCACGCTGACGGGCGGCGTGACCACATTGCGCTCGGGCTGCGTATAGGGCCGCGCATTGCGTTCGTGCTGCGCGCGGAACAGCAGTGCTCCGATCATCCACAGATAGGACATGAACAGCGGATACAGGAATATGAAGCGCAGCAGCCAGTGGCCTGTTTCCGCCACGAAATGACTCATGTGCTTCTAGTGCAGCTTGGCATCGTCGGATTTGGTGGCCAGCACTGCGCGGATGGGTGCCGGCGCCGGGTGATTCTGGAAGAGCATGTCAGGATAGTAGGCCACATGCGACGCACCCAGATCGTAGAGTTTGCGGATGGTGGCGACGATCTCCTCGGTGGGCACCAGCGCGTTGTCCTTGCGCCAGTCCACGGTCTGCAGCTCGAATACCACGCGATCTACTGCACCGGGCCGTTCCAGTACCTTTTTCATCAGCTCGGTGTAGAACTCCCCGGGATCGGCCGCCTGCTCCATGTAAGGCATGGCCATGATGGCGGTGAAGTCGTAGTTGCGCAGCGAATTCTCCAGTGCCTGTGAATACCACACCTCGGCCTTGGGACTCAGAACCACTCGAGCAAAAAGGTTGCGGGCGATAGGTATGCCGGGGCGATCCTGACGTACACGTTCGGCAAGCTCTTTGGCGAAATCATCGATGGCATTGATCTTGAGGATGGTCCAGCGGCCGAACAAATCATCGCTCTTGCGGATCTCGGGCACCGTTGCCGGCAATCCCCAGGACTTGTAGGCGGCCTGCGCGAACTCACTGGCATCCTCGTAATCCGACAACGTCGTATCGTCGTGGAACAGGATGCCGTCGAAGGTGGCATAGCGTGCGAGATCCTCGTAGATCTCGCCGATCGTCGCCCGCGCGCGCGGCGAGAACGGCGACAGGCGCTTGTATCCCATGCTCACGCGACCGCTGGTATCGCCAGGCAGCGTGACCAGGCGATCCTGCGCGGCAGGCTCCTTCGCCGGCAGTGTCCAGGCGTCCAGCGGCATCCAGGCGTACAGGCGCCGCACCGGCGTGCGCGTGCGGATCTGCCAGGCCACGCGGTTGAAGAGGTCAGCGCGCACGGGCATGTGCCGGTTCGGGAAATACACCGCATCGGCGGAACCATCGCCGTCCGGATCGGCGAAGGCCTGCAGATACACGGTATTCACGCCGAGGAAGGTGATGCGGTCGATCAGGTGGCCAAGATTGCGTTCGACCTGTGCCGGATCGGAGTCGTAGATGTAGTCGAGATCGATCTGCATGGCCTTCACCGGACGATCGTTGTCGGTGAGGTTCTGGTTGCGGATGGTGATCTCGCGGTTCAGTTCCCACAGCCCCATGCTGCTGTCCACGAGAATGCGGCGCAGCCGCCACAGTGGGGTGTCGGCCACATTGGCGCCATCGTCCAGCGTCAGCCCGATGCTCATGCCGCGCTTCACCGCGGCGTCACGCACGATGCTGTTGTAGCGGCCATAGGGCCAGGCGATCACGCGGGGCGCGCGTCCGATATGCGATTTGATGTCGCTGCTGCTTCTGGCCAGGTCGTTTTCGACGCGCTGGCGATAGATCGCCTCGGTTTCATAACCCCTGCCGGCTCCCAGCCACTGGCGGGTGGTGGCCGCCGGCTGATCATTGCCCTGGGGATTGCCCTTGATGCCACGATGCAGATCGAAGCTGTGGCTGCCGATCTCCACCAGCCCGCTGTCGGCCAGTTCACGCAAGTCCTTCCAGCTCATCAGCTTGTCGCGCGGGATCGTCTTGCCGTCGAAATTGACCGTCGTGCGGTCGTCCTCCCAGAGACCCACCACGGCGACCACAGCCGGAATCTTCCACGCCCTGAGAATGGGCCAGGCATGGTCGTACATCGAGCGGTAGCCGTCATCGAAGGTGATCAGCACGGCCTTGTCGGGCAGCGGCCTGCGACCCGCTTCATCGGCGAGCAGATCATCCACCGTGACGAAGTGGTAGCCGTTGTTGCGCAACCAATCCATCTGCCGCACGAACATCGTCGGCTTGACGGCATAGTCGGGACTGAGCGCTTCGCCGGGATCGGCGATCTCGTGGTAGCTGAGAACGGTCAGCTTTTCATCAGCCGCCTGGGCGGCTCCTGACAGCAGCCACGCAGCGCCAATCAGTAGGGGAACGAGTTTGCGGATCATCGGTGACAGAGGCTCGCGGAAAGCTGCGCAAGTGTGCAGTCGGCCCCGGACGGAGTCAAAATTACACTTTCGAGAGTTTCGTTCTACGGTGGGCCAGGCGGCTGAATTCAGCGCTGCAGCAAGTCGGCGCGCGGCGCAATCCATGGGGCGTGATGCGGGCAGTCCGCGGCGGCCTGCGGCCCCGCAAGCACCTCGGCCATCCCCAGGCCCGGCTCCCTATCGAAACGCAGGTCGCCCAGCACCCAGCCCTGCGGAGTTTCGGTCGCAAACGGCGCTCGCACGAACTGCATGAGGGCACGCGTAGTGCAGTTCTCATCTGCCAGGGCAGCCAGTCGCGCGCGCGACATGGCGAACTCGCCACTCCATCGCAGGCCATGAGTAGCCGGCTGCGGAACTGAGGCCATCGGCGCCGTACCGGCGGCGGCAAGAATTGAACGACACGTCGGCGCGGCGATGATATTCAGCTGGCCGCGACGTGCGACATATTCATCGCCGCGACGCTGCAACAACAGCACATCCCAGCAGAAGGGTTGCGCAGGGGATGGAGACAGCACCTGGTCAAGAGTCTGGAATCCGGCTGGCTTGCGACCTGCCGCCTCAACGCGACGCGATGCGACGACGGCCGCAGCCGCAAACATCACCGTGACCAG
>DATNCK010000377.1:0-2632 GCA_035571575.1 Steroidobacteraceae bacterium
TTTCCGCCCACCCCGCCGCCGCCAGTTTGATGTGCGCGAACGGCAATGTGTCATTGCCGGCTACGCAATCGGAAACGATGACCAACGGGCAGCGCTGCAGCGCGCGCTTCACGCGGTCCGCATCCGGCAGGCTCACCACCGGATTGGTCGCAATGATCCACACCGCCTTGATGTGGCCGGTGTCGATGGCGTTGAACAGATCCACCGCCTTCGGTCCCGGCTCGGCGGCCATGCGCGGCGAATTCCAGAACTCCTGCACCGCCTCACGATGTTGCGCATCATCCAGTGACAAATGGGCAGCCAGTTGTGTCGAGAGACCGCCAACCTCGCGACCGCCCATGGCATTGGGCTGTCCAGTGATCGAGAACGGCCCCATGCCCTGGCGCGCGATGCGGCCAGTCAGCAGGTGGCAGTTGATGATGCTGTTGACCTTGTCTGCGCCGGCGGAAGACTGATTGACGCCCTGCGAGAACAGCGTCACCACGCGCTCGGTTGCGGCGAACTGCACGAAGAATTCCTGCAGCTGCGCCGGGTCGAGCCCGCACACCTGCGCAGTGGCCTGGATGTCGGTGCTGGCCACCCGTGCCGCCGCCAGCGTCGCGGCCATTCCACTGGTATGTGCGCAGACGAAAGCAGAATCCGTGCAACCCTGGTCGGCGAGCCAGACCAGCAGGCCATTGAACAGCATCACATCCGAGCCGCTGCGCAGCGGCAGGTGCAGATCGGCCATCTCCGCGGTCGCGGTGCGGCGCGGGTCGATCACGACCACACGCACTTCAGGCCGCTTTTCACGGGCCGCCTGAATGCGCTGCATCAGCACCGGATGGCACCAGGCCAGATTTGAGCCGACCAGCACCAGCAGGTCCGCGGCTTCGACATCATCGTAGTCCACCGGCACCACGTCTTCGCCGAAAGCTCGCAGATGACCCGAAACCGCCGAGGACATGCACAGACGCGAGTTCGTATCGATGTTCGCCGTACCGAGATAGCCCTTCACCAGCTTGTTGGCAATGTAGTAATCCTCGGTCAGCAACTGACCTGAAACATACAGGGCCACAGAGTCTGGCCCGTGCTCGGCGATGCAGGCGTTGAGCCGTGCAGCGGTCGCATCGAGTGCCGTATCCCAGTCCACGGCAAGGCCATCCACTTCTGGCTGCAGCAACCTGCCCTGTTCACCCAGGGTGGCTGCAAGAGCAATGCCCTTGGAGCACAACCGGCCAAGATTGGCTGGATGCTCCGGATCGCCACGCACGGTAATGGCGCCTTCGTCGCTGCGCTCCGCGAGCACACCACAACCCACCCCACAGTAGGGGCAGGTGGTGCGGGTGATCACACTCATGCTGCGCTTTCCGGGGCCGGAGCTTCACCCCACAGCAGCTGATCACGGCAGCCGGAGATATCGCGTTGATGCTCGATCAGCTCGGCATACCAGCTGGCATTGCTCGTATCGCCGTACAGCACGGCGGCCTGCAGGCGGTTTTCCCTGACCCACAGTCGCTTGTAGATGCCGCCGGCATGGTCGGCATAGCGAATCGACTCAGCGCCCGAAGTCTTGCCGGTATCGCCGGCAGAGAACAACTCTATACCGCTGACCTTGAGCTTGGAGACAGGGTTCGAACCGCGATAGCGGGTTACGCCGCGCTCAGCCAGATGCGCCGCGCATACACGCGCCTGTTCCCAGAGCGGCGCAACCAATCCGTAGGTCGTGCCACGATGCTGGACACACTCGCCTACGGCATAGATGGCTGGATCGTAGGTCTGCAATGTGTCATCGACCAGGATACCGCGATCACAGTGCAGGCCGCAGTCGCGGGCGAGCTCGGTGCGCGGCGTGATACCCGCGGCGACCACCACCATGTCGGTGGACAGCAAGGTGCCGTTCTCCAGGCGCAGCCGCTGCACCCGCCCTTCCCCCTCAAGGGCTTCGGTGCGTGCAGCGAGCTGGAAGCCGATGCCGCGCGACTCCATCGAGCGGCGCAGAAAACCCGCGGCCTCTTCGTCGAGCTGCTTGTCCATCACGCGATCGCGGATGTGGACCACCGTCACCGACAATCCCTGCCTGGCGAGACCGCTGGCGGCTTCCAGACCGAGCAATCCGCCACCGATCACCACGGCTTCGCGGGCCTCGCCTGCCTGTTGCAACATGCCGTCCACATCGTCGAGGCTGCGGAAATAGAACACGCCGGGCAGATCCTGACCCTTGACCTTCAGGCGCACCGGATCGGAGCCCGTGGCAAGCAGCAGGCGGTCGTACCCGGCCACCACGCCAGCCGCGGAAATCACGCGCTTCTGTCGCCGGTCGATGGACACCACCGGATCGCCGGCATGCAGTGCAATCCCGCGCTCGCGATACCACTGCAACGGATGCAGCATGATCTGCTCGCGGTCGGTCTCGCCCGCCAGCAGCGGCGACAGCAGGATGCGGTTGTAGTTGCCGCGCGGCTCGGCGCCGAAGATGGTGATGTCGTAGACGTCCGGCGTGTGCTTCAGCAGCTCTTCGATCGTACGCATGGCAGCCATGCCATTGCCGATGACCACCAGCCTGCGACGACCGTGGCTCGCGGGCCCCACCGCCGGTCGCGTGGATTCCACCCACACCCGTTCATCGAGCACGCCGCAGGGCCACACCTTC
>DATNCK010000378.1:0-4804 GCA_035571575.1 Steroidobacteraceae bacterium
GGCGTCGGCGGCCATGGCGGCGGAGCCACCCAGCAGCGCTGCTCCGTTGGCGAGTACGGTCAACAGCCTCACGCCACGATTCGCCATTGGCACCCCGTCCTTCATTCATGAACCCCTGCGGCCTTATCCCCAAATAATATATGACCGATACCGTTGACAGAGGTTCCGTTTCAGCCAAATACTTATCCAGGTGGATAACTATGAGCGGGCACTGGATGGGGTCTATTTCGCACTGAGCGATCCTACGCGCCGAGCGATAGTCGAGCGGCTGGTGGAGGGCTCCGCTTCGGTCAGCGAACTGGCAGCGCCTTTCAAGCTGGCCTTGCCCTCGTTAATGAAGCATTTGCGTGTGCTGGAGCGCTGCGATTTGATCGCCTCGCGCAAACTGGGACGCACGAGACACTGCACGCTGAATGCCGGCGTCCTGCAGACCGCTTCTACCTGGCTCGGCGGCCGCCTGCGCGCGCTGGGTTCGGCAAGATAGGATGCGCATCCCCCGGGCGCCGCACGAAGATCTCATGCCTCTGTCACTGCCTCCCACCCTGATCGCCACGGCGCTGTTGGTTCTGTCGAATGTGTTCATGACCTTTGCCTGGTATGCGCACCTGAAGAACCTTTCCGGCAAGTCCTGGTTCATTGCCGCGCTGGCCAGCTGGGGCATCGCGCTGTTCGAATACCTGCTGCAGGTTCCCGCCAACCGCATCGGCTACACCGCACTGTCTTTGCCGCAGCTGAAGATCCTGCAGGAGATCATCACGCTGGCGGTGTTCGTGCCGTTTGCGGTGTTCTACATGCGCACGCCGTTGAAACTGGATTACCTCTGGGCCGGGTTGTGCATGGTGGCGGCGGCCTGGTTCATGTTCCGCGGAGCTGCTCAATGACCCCCAGGGATCCGATGAATGTCACGACCTACACGCGCACTGCCGTGGCGCTGCACTGGCTGGTCGCGGGGTTCATTCTGGCCGGACTGTTCATGGGCTGGACCATGACCGACATGGCCATCAGTCCGGCCCGGCTGAAGATGTACAACTACCACAAGTGGGTGGGTGTCACGGTGCTGACGCTGGCGCTGCTGCGGCTGATCTGGCGCCTGACGCATCGGCCGCCGCCGCTGGTCACCATGCCGCGCTGGCAGCAGCTGGCCGCGCATGGCGGTCACGCGCTGCTGTACCTGCTCATGCTCGTGGTACCGCTAACCGGCTGGATCTACAGCAATGCCACGGGCTACCGCGTGGTGTACCTGGGCAAGTTACCGCTGCCCAATCTGGTGGCGAAGGACAAGGCGCTGGCTGATTTCTGGCACGGGGCGCATGAACTGCTGGCCACGGTGCTGGCCATCACGATTGCGCTGCATGTGCTGGCCGCCTTGCAGCATCATTTCTTGCACAAGGACAATACACTGCGCCGCATGTTCCAATGGCGGCGATGAGGAAGCGAAGTTGAGGAGATCCATGCGAAATCGTCTGACCTGGTTTGCTGTCGCTGTGGCCGCTGGCGGTCTGGCGCTGGCGGCAGACCTGAACATCACGCCGGCTGCCGGCAGCAAGGTGACCGCCACCATCAAGCAGGAAGGCGTGGAGGTGGAATCCCCCTTTACGAAGTTCACCGGGCGCATTGCCTACGACCCGGCCAAGGTGGCCGCGTCCACGGCGCTGCTCGAGGTGGACATGGCCAGTTTTGATTTCGGCGATGCGGCCTACAACGATGAGGTGCGCAAGAAGTCCTGGTTCGATTCGGCCACTTATCCGAAGGCGAAGTTCCAGTCGACTTCGATCACGCCCGCTGCGGCGGGGGGCTTCCAGGCCACCGGTCAGCTCACGGTGAAGGGCAAGGTGCAGACCATCACCGTGCCGGTCAAGGTGAGTGCCAGCGCAGCCGGTACGGTGTTCGATGGCACATTCAATATTTCCCGCAAGGCTTTTGGCATCGGCGATCCGGTGTGGGAAGGCACCGTCGATGACAAGGTCGTCGTGAAGTTTCATCTCGTGGGCGGCAAGTAGCCGCTCGTCGTCGTTTTACCAAAGGGGATATCCATGATTCGTACAGCACTGTTCGGTGCCGCAGTAGTGGCGGCAGGTGTCGCGTCGGCAGAGCCGGTGACCTACAACATCGATCCGCAGCACACCTATCCGTCATTCGAAGCCGACCACATGGGCGGCATGTCGGTGTGGCGCGGCAAGTTCAACACCACCGGCGGCACGGTGAAGCTGGATCGCGCGGCCAAGACCGGCGAGATCAACGTGACGGTGGACACCAAGTCCATCAATTTCGGCATGGAGAAGATGGATGAGCATGCCCGCAGCGCGGACATGTTCGACGTGGCGAAATTCCCCACGGCCACCTACAAGGGCAAGGTCAGCAAGTGGAATGGCGATGCGCCGGCCGAGGTGGACGGCGAGTTGACGCTGCACGGCGTGACCAAGCCGGTGAAGCTGACGATCAATTCCTTCATGTGCAAGCCGAATCCGATGACCAAGAAGGAAACCTGCGGCGCCGATGCCATGGGCATGATCAATCGCGCTGATTTCGGCGTGAACTACGGCGCGAACTTCGGCTTCAAGATGGACGTGAAGCTGCTGATCACCATCGAGGCCGGGCGCAGCTAATCGCCCGACAGGGTGCGCAGCAGATCCGGCAGATGATCGGCCGGTGCTGCGCACACGCTGCCACGGCACACATAGGCCGTGGCAGCACCTCGCAGAGTCTTTCCCGTCAGTGCGGGCGGCAGATCGCCGGCATTGTCCGGTATGGCCAGCACACTCAGATGCGGCCGCCAGATACGCTGCAATTCGCGGCGCCATGCAACGATCTGTTCCGGCTCGCCCCGCAATATCACGAACACATGCGGCTGCAGATGCTCTTCCAGCGCGTCCGTCATGTGTACCTGGGCCAGCGGCGCGTCGGCGAATTGCGGCCAGGCTGCCCGCAGCGTGCGCTCTGCGGCAGACAGATACCGCGGCTCGCCGAGCAACCAGCCCAGCCGCTGCAGGGCGCTGGCGGCAATGGCATTGCCCGAGGGCGTGGCATCGTCCAGAAAACTGCGGCTGCGATGGATCAGATGTTCGTGGTCGTGCGCGGTGAAGAAGAAACCGCCGTGCTGGTGGTCTTCGAAGCGGGTCAGCAGTGCTTCGGCGAGCTCCACCGCGAACTGCAGCCAGGTGGTCTCAAAGCGCAGCGTGAGCAGTGCCAGGATGGCGTCGATCAGCAGCCCATGATCATCCAGATAGGCATCGAGCCGTGCTGCGCCATCCAGCGAGGTGGCCAGCAGCCGACCATCACGCCAGTGCGTGGTGCGCAGGAATTCAAGTGCCTGCGCTGCCGCATGCGTCAGGTCGTCGCGCTGCAGGGTTCGCGCGGCATCGGCCAGAGCCTTGATGGCCAGCGCATTCCAGCTGGTAAGGATCTTGCGGTCGCGCGCGGGTGGTGCGCGCTGTGCACGCCGTGCCAGCAGTACCTGCCTCGACGCCTCCAGGCGGTGCTGGACCTTCGTCTCATCGCCATGTTCACCGCAGGCAGCCAGTTCAGCGTACTCACGCGCGGCGATCAGATGCCAGCGACCTTCGAAATTGGCCGGTCGATCCAGACCATATCGGGGGATGAACAGCGCCGCTTCCGCCGGCGGCAGCAATGCACGCACTTCCTCCGCATCCCACAGGTAGTACAGGCCTTCATGTCCCGCCGAGTCGGCGTCCCAGGAGGCATGGAAGGCGCCTGTGGCATCACGCATGTCGCGCACCAAGAATGCGGCGGTTTCAGAGGCAATGCGCGCAAAGGCGGGGTCGCCAGTCGCCGCCGCAGCCGCCGAGTAGGCGGACAGCAACGCGGCATTGTCGTACAGCATCTTTTCAAAGTGCGGTATCTCCCAGCGTTCATCGACGCTGTAGCGGTAGAAACCGCCGCCGAGCTGGTCGAACAGGCCGCCATCAGACATTCGCTTGAGCGTCAGCGTAGCCATGAACAATGCCTGCAGGTCGGGGGCATCGCTGCCGGCGCTGGCGCGCCAGCGGCGCAGCAGGAATTCGCTCATGGCCGTGTGCGGAAATTTCGGCGCAGGAGTGAAGCCGCCATATACACGGTCGAAACGTTGCGACAGCTGCGATCGCAACAGTTGCAGTGGGGCATCCGACAGGGCATCGGTTTCGGGCTGTGCTGGCGCGTCGATGTTCTGCAGTGCATCGATCAGCGCCTGCGACTGCACGCGCAGCTCTGCCTGTCGTTCGCGGTAGAACTGCGCCACCCGTTGCAGCAGCTCGGCGAACCCAGGCATGCCCTGCCGCGGCTGTGGCGGAAAGTAGGTGCCGCCAAAAAACGGCCGCCGATCGTCGTGGCACAGGAACATGGTCAGCGGCCAGCCGCCGCTGCGACGGGTGAGCAGTTGCTGCGCGAGCTGGTAGATGCGATCCACATCCGGCCGTTCCTCGCGATCCACCTTCACGTTGATGAACAGCTCGTTCATTACCGCGGCCGTGGCGGGATCCTCGAAGGATTCGTGCGCCATGACATGGCACCAGTGGCAGGCGGAATAGCCTATGGAAAGCAGTATGGGTTTGCCCGTGGCGCGCGCCGCGGCAAAAGCTTCCGCGCCCCAGGGATACCAGTCCACGGGATTGGCTGCATGCTGCAGCAGGTAGGGGCTGGTGGCTTGCGCCAGTCGATTGCGATGGTTGGGGTCCGCGCTGCTCATCAGGCCGGTGCTGCCGTAAACTAAAGCGGACTATGACAGAAACCGCGAGCACCGATCTGCCGCTGCTGGTGCTCAAGCGCCACGAAGACCTGCGCATCCGGGCCGGACATTGCTGGGTTT
>DATNCK010000379.1:0-2678 GCA_035571575.1 Steroidobacteraceae bacterium
CAGCTCCATCGGGCAGCGCACCCCGGGCGGGATGTAGACGAACGAGCCGTCGGTGAATACCGCCGAGTTCAGCGCGGCGAAGAAGTTGTCGCCGTAGGGCACGACGGTGCCCAAGTATTGCTCGATCAGCTCCGGGTGCGACTGCACGGCCTCGGAGAAGGGGCAGAACACCACACCGGCAGCGGCCAGCTTGTGCTTGAAGGTGGTGGCCACCGAAACACTGTCGAACACGGCATCCACGGCCACGCCGGCGAGGCGGGCGCGTTCATGCAGCGGTACGCCGAGTTTTTCGTAGGTGGCCAGCAGCTTCGGATCAACCTCCGACAGGCTCTTGGGTCCATCGGTGGTCGCCTTGGGCGCGGAGTAGTACGAGATCGCCTGGTAGTCGATGGGTTTGTACTGCAGCCGGGCCCAGTGCGGCTCCTTCATCGTGAACCAGCGCTCCAGCGCGCGCAGCCGCCAGTCGAGCAGGAACTGTGGTTCCTTCTTCTTGGCCGAAATGAAGCGGATGGTCTCTTCATCGAGGCCGGGTGGAACGGTGTCCGACTCGATGTCGGTGACGAAGCCATGCTGGTAGCCGCGCGCCAGCACGTTCTCCAGTCGTTGATCCTGAGCGCTCATCCGCGGTTCACTCCTGCCACCACGGCATTGCGCAGCTTCACATCGAACAGCGCGAAATGCCGGGGGTTGCTTTCAAGGCCGGCCAGTTCGGCCAGTGAGATTTCATGCAGCGAGGCGCGAATCGCCTGGTTGATGCGCTGCCAGCTGCCGCCCACGCTGCAGTTGGCCTGGATGTCGCAGCGGCTGTGACTGGTGGCGCATTCGGTGAGCGCCAGCGGCCCTTCCAGGGCGTCGAGGATGGCCGCCGCGCTGATCTGGCGCGCGGGGCGGGCCAGGCGGTAGCCGCCATGCAGGCCCCGCGTGGATTCCACCAGACCCGCCCGCTGCAACTGCTTGAGCAGCTTGCTGGCGGTGGGGGTGGCCAGACGGCAGGTGCGTGCCACATCCGCCGTGGTCCGCAGTGCGGCCGCGTCGCGTGCCAGAGCCGCCAGGATGACGGTGGCATAGTCGGTCAGCTTGCTGATGCGTATCACGGGCAACCCGGGGTGGATGGGATACAGGACTATTTTAGTCCACTATGCCCCATCTGTCATCGGGCCCGCGGTTTGCCTGAAGCCCGCAGCGCACCCTAACATGCGCTTCCCGCAGGGCCGCCAAGCCCGCCATTTGAGGACCGTTCATGAGCAATTTCGAGCAGCAGGCCGCCAAGATCCGCAATCAGCCGGGGTTCATTGCGGCCCTGGATCAGAGCGGCGGCAGCACCCCGAAGGCGCTCAAGCTGTACGGCATAGCCGAGAACACCTATTCCGGCGAAGCGCAGATGATGGATCTGGTCCACGCCATGCGCACACGCATCGTCAGCAGCCCGGCCTTCGCCGGCAACCGCGTCGCTGGGGCCATTCTGTTCGAAGCGACCATGGACCGTGACTTCCAGGGCCTGCCGGCGGCCGAGTTCCTGTGGACCAAGAAGCAGGTGGCGCCGTTCCTGAAGATCGACAAGGGTCTCGCGGACGAGGCCAATGGCGTGCAGCTGATGAAGCCCATGCCGACGCTGGACGCGCTGCTGGTCAAGGCCAAGTCCAAGGGCATCTTCGGCACCAAGGAGCGCTCGGTCATCAAGCACGCCAATGCCGATGGCATTCATGCGGTGGTGGTGCAGCAGTTCGAGGTGGCCAGGCAGGTGATCGGGCACGGTCTCATGCCCATCGTAGAGCCCGAGGTGGACATCCACTGCCCGGAGAAGGCCGCGGCCGAGAAGCTGTTGAAGGCCGAAATTCTGGCGGAGCTCGACAAGCTGCCGGCCAATCAGCAGGTGATGCTCAAGCTCACGCTGCCTGAGGTGGACAACTTTTACCAGGAACTGGTGGCGCATCCGCGCGTGCTGAAGGTCGTCGCGCTGTCGGGCGGGTACTCACGTGATGAGGCCAATGCGCGATTGACGCGGCAGAAGGGCATGATCGCCAGCTTCTCGCGCGCGCTCACTGAAGGGTTGACGGCACAGCAGTCGGAGGCCGAGTTCAATGCGGCGCTCGACCGCTCGATCGAAGGTATCTACCAGGCATCGAAGACCTGAAAACCGTGAACCCGAGCGAGGCGTCAGTGACCCCGCCGGCGACCGCGGCAAACGTGGTCGAGATGCGCGGGGTACGCTACAGCGCCGGCTCCAGACGAATTTTCGACGGGCTCGATCTCAATGTTGCGCCCGGTCGCATCACCGCCGTGATGGGGCCCAGCGGCACGGGCAAGACCACGCTGCTGCGCCTGCTGACTGGTCAGGCCAGCGCGGAGGCGGGCAGTGTTCGGGTGCTGGGGCAGGATGTGGGCGCGCTGTCGCGCCGTGAGCTGTTTGCCCTGAGACGCCGCATGGGCATGCTGTTCCAGAACGGCGCGCTGCTCACCGATTTGAATGTGTTCGAGAACGTGGCCTTCCCAGTGCGCGAACATGCACGTCTGCCCGAGCCGGTACTGCGCCGGCTGGTGCTGATGAAGCTCGAGGCCGTGGGATTGCGCGGCGCCGAGGGGCTGATGCCGCAGGAGCTCTCCGGCGGCATGGCGCGACGTGTGGCGCTGGCGCGCGCCATCGTGATGGATCCCGAGGTGCTGATCTACGACGAACC
>DATNCK010000380.1:0-7953 GCA_035571575.1 Steroidobacteraceae bacterium
AGGCATTGCGGCTAAACTCTACCTCATCGGAACGGCGCTCGAAGGCGCCGCGGAGCCCAAGTAACCCATGATTCGATTTGACACCCCGACCGGTCGCCTGGCCTCCCAGCCGGCCGACTGCCTCGCCGTCGGCCTGTTCGACGAGGATGCCCTGCCCGACACCGTGCGGACACTCGACTCCGCCACCGGTGGCCGCTTGCGTGCGCTGCGCGCCAGCGGCGATCTGCCGGTAAAACTGGGCGACACGCAGCTGCTGCTGCAGCTGCCCGGCGTGCGCGCGCGGCGCGTACTGGTGGTGGGACTGGGCAAGCGGGCCGACTTCAATCGCCGCGCCTGGCGCAAGGCGATCGCCGCCGCGCTGGCGGCCTGCATCAAGGGCCGCTCCACACATCTGGCCCTGGCGCTGGAACGCCCAGACAGCGCAGCGCTCAACGACTACTACTTCGGCCGCGCCATCGCCGACCTCACTACCAGCGCGCTGTACCGGATCAACGACCAGAAATCCGGCCGCCGACCGCAGCCGCCAGCGTTGCGTCGTGTGAGCGTGGCAGGCGTCGATGCCACGGCGCGGGCGGCAGTAGTGCGCGGGCTCACGCATGGCGCCGCCATCGGCGGCGGCCAGTCACTGCTGCGCGATCTCGGCAATCTGCCGGCCAACATCTGCACGCCACGCTATCTGGCGGACCAGGCGCGAGCCATCGCGCGCGCACATCGCAGCGTACGCGTGCGCATCTTCGATGAGGCGCAGATCCGCCGCCTGAAAATGGGCTGCCTGCTGGCAGTGTCGCGTGGCAGCGCCGAGCCGCCGCGCTTCATCGTGCTGGAATACAAGGGCGGCCGCCGCAACGCGCCTCCCGTAGTGTTGGTGGGCAAGGGCGTCACCTTCGACACCGGCGGCATCTCGCTGAAAGATCCTGCCGCCATGGACGAAATGAAATTCGACATGTGCGGCGCCGGCAGCGTGTTGGGCGCGCTGCAGGTAGCCGCGGAGCTGAAGCTGCCGCTGAATGTGGTCGGGCTCATTGCCGCCGTGGAGAACATGCCCGGCAGCCGCGCCACCAAGCCCGGCGACATCGCCACCAGTGCCGCGGGCAAGACGGTAGAGATCCTCAACACCGATGCCGAGGGACGTCTGATTCTCTGCGACGCGCTGCACTATGCGCGGCGCTATGAACCGGCGGCCGTGGTCGACATCGCCACGCTGACTGGTGCCTGCGTGATCGCACTGGGTCATCATTTCACCGGCGTCATGGCCAACGACGATGCGCTGGCTGCGGAACTGGTGCGCGCCGGCGCAGATGCCGACGACCGGGCCTGGCAGCTGCCACTCACGGAAGACTATGCGGAGCAGCTGCGCAGCAACTTCGCCGATCTCGCCAATGTGGCCGGACGCGATGGTGGCGCCATCACCGCAGGGGCCTTCCTCGGCCGTTTCACACAGGGCATGCGCTGGGCGCACCTGGACATCGCGGGCACGGCCTGGCTGTCGGGTGCCCAGAAGGGCGGCACCGGCCGCCCCGTGGGACTGCTCGCCGAATTCCTGCTGCGTCGTGCGGGCCGCGCCTGAGCGCTGCAGGTGACGGTGCGCGCGTGACGGTGATCGATTTCTACACGCTGCCGGACAACTCCCGCACGCTGCGACTGAAGGCCGCCTGCCAGATCGTGGAACGCTCCTTCCTCGCCGGCGAACGCGTGCTGGTGTGGCTGCAGGATGCTGGCGCGCAGTCGGCCTTCGACGATCTGCTGTGGACCTTCGGCGATCGCGCCTTCGTGCCGCATGAACCCCTGGCCGCCGATCCGGCGCAGTCCGAGGCACCGGTACAGCTGTTTGCCGGCAGCCCCCTGCCCGCTGCCGCGCTGAACGGCGGCTTTTCCACACTGGTGGCACTGCGTGATGAGGCCAGCGGCGATGCGCTTTCTTTTGGCCGTGTCATCGAAGTGCTGGATGCCGAACCGGCCGTCCGGGCCGCCGGACGCACGCGCTTCCGCTTCTACCGCGAACGCGGCGCCACGCCCAATCATCACCAGCTCGAAGACCAGTGACCGACATCTCCACGATGGAAAAAACCTACGACCCGCAAGCCATCGAACAGCGCTGGTACCGTGAATGGGAGCAGCGTGGCTATTTCGCGCCGCGCGCCGAGGGCAACCCCTACTGCATCATGATCCCGCCGCCCAATGTGACGGGCACACTGCACATGGGCCACGCCTTCCAGGACACCATCATGGATGCGCTGACGCGCCAGCATCGCATGCGGGGTGATGCCACGCTGTGGCAGGTGGGCACCGATCACGCCGGCATCGCCACGCAGATGGTGGTGGAGCGCCAGCTCAATGCCGCAGGCCAGACTCGCGCCGACCTGGGCCGCGAGGCCTTCGTGAAGCGCGTGTGGGAATGGAAGGCGCAGTCCGGCGGCACCATCGTGCAGCAGCTGCGCCGGCTGGGCGCATCAGTGGACTGGAGCCGCGAGCGCTTCACCATGGATGAGCAGCTGTCGCGCGCCGTCACCGAAGTGTTCGTGCGGCTGTTCGACGAAGGACTCATCTATCGCGGCAAACGCCTGGTCAACTGGGACCCGGTGCTGCTGACCGCGCTGTCCGACCTGGAGGTGCTGTCGCAGGAAGAAGAAGGGCATCTCTGGCATCTGCGTTATCCGCTGGCGGATGGCACCGGTCACCTGGTGGTGGCCACCACGCGGCCGGAAACCATGCTGGGCGACACGGCGGTCGCGGTGCATCCCGAGGATGAGCGCTATCGTCACCTGATCGGCAAGCAGGTGCGACTGCCCATCGCCGAGCGATTGATTCCCGTCATCGCCGACGACTTCGTGGATCGCGAATTCGGTTCCGGTGTGGTCAAGATCACGCCGGCGCATGACTTCACTGACAACGAAGTCGGAGTGCGCCACCAGCTGCCGCAGCTCAACATCTTCACACCCACGGCGCACCTGAACGAGAACGCGCCTGCACGACTGCAGGGCCTTTCCCGCGAAAAGGCCCGCGAACAGGTCGTGGCGGAGCTGCAAGGCGCCGGCCTGATCGAGCGCATCGACAAGCACAAGCTGATGGTGCCGCGCGGCGATCGCAGCGGCGTGATCCTCGAGCCGCTGCTCACCGACCAGTGGTACGTACGCATCGAACCCCTGGCGAAGCCGGCCATCGAAGCGGTGGAGAGCGGCCGGGTGCGTTTCGTGCCCGAGAACTGGTCGAAGACCTACTTCGAATGGATGCGCAACATCCGCGACTGGTGCATCAGCCGCCAGTTGTGGTGGGGGCATCAGATTCCGGCCTGGTATGACGATGCGGGCAATGTGTATGTGGCGCGCAGCGAGTCTGAGGCCAAGGCGCAGGCGCGGGCGAAGCACGGATCGGACGTCCAGCTGCAACGTGATGCCGACGTGCTCGATACCTGGTTTTCGTCTGCACTGTGGCCTTTCTCCACGTTGGGCTGGCCGGACACGAATGTGGACCTGAAGCGCTTCTATCCCGGCAACGTGCTGGTCACCGGCTTCGACATCATCTTCTTCTGGGTGGCGCGGATGATGATGTTCGGCATCAAATTCATGGGCGATGTGCCCTTCCGCGAGGTATACATCCATGGACTGGTGCGCGATGGCGAAGGCCAGAAGATGTCCAAGTCCAAGGGCAATGTCCTCGATCCGCTGGACATCGTCGATGGCATCTCGCTGGATGCACTGCTGAAGAAGCGCACTACAGGACTGATGCAGCCCCATCTTGCGCCCGGCATAGAGAAAGCCACACGCAAGCAATTCCCGAACGGCATCGAGGCCCACGGCACCGATGCCCTGCGCTTCACCTTCGCGGCTCTGGCCACGCAGAGCCGCGACATCCGCTTCGAGCTGGGACGCGTCGCGGGTTACCGCAACTTCTGCAACAAGCTGTGGAATGCGGCGCGCTTCGTGCTGCTGATGACCGAAGGCAAGCTGGTGGCACCAAAGGGCACGGTTTCAGCCAGCGTGGTCGATCGCTGGATCGTGTCGCGGCTGGGCGCCGCGATTACCGCAACCGATCAGGCCTTTGCCGAATACCGTTTCGACATGGCCGCGACCGCGCTGTACGAATTCACCTGGCATGAGTTCTGCGACTGGTATCTGGAACTGTCCAAGCCCGTAGTGCAGGGCGACGACGAGACCGCAGCAGCCGCCACGCGCCGCACGCTGTTGACAGTGCTCGAAGCCCTGCTGAGGGCTTTGCATCCACTGATGCCCTTCATCACCGAAGAGATCTGGCAGCGGGTCGCCGTTGCGGCCGGCGTGCAGGGCAACACCATCATGCAGGCGGCGTGGCCGCAGGCGAAAGACTGGGCCGATGACACCGCCGCCACTGCGGATGTGGCCTGGATGAAGGGCGTCATTCTGGGCCTGCGACAGATTCGCGGCGAGATGGACATCAGCCCTGCCAGACGACTGGCACCGCTGGTGCAGGGTGCGAGCGGCGAAGACGTGCAGCGGTTTACCCGCTACGACGCCCTGCTCGGCCGCCTCGCCGGCATCGACTCCATCCGTGTGCTGCAGCCTGGCGAAGCCGCTCCCGCCAGTGCCTCGGCGGTGGTTGGAAACCTGACCGTGCTCGTGCCCATGCAGGGACTGATCGATCCGGCTGCCGAACTGGTGCGCCTGAAACGCAAACAGGAAAAGACCCAGCAGGAAATCACCCGCGCGCAGGCCAAGCTCGCCAATCCCAATTTCGTGAATCACGCTCCTCCCGAAGTGGTGACCACCGAACGCGAGCGCATCGCGCAGTTCCAGAGCGCCAGCGAGACTCTGGCGCGCCAGATCGTCATCGTCGCGGGCCTGATCCAGAACTGACGCGCGCCTTACCCATGAACGCACTGCCCGAGGTCCTGCGCGCACTTGATTCCATCATCCTCGGCAAGAGTGACGCCGTGCGGCTCGGTCTATCCTGCCTGCTGGCGCGCGGCCACCTGCTGATCGAAGACGTGCCGGGCGTCGGCAAGACCACCCTCGCCCATGCACTGGCACAGATACTGGGATTGACCTGGCAGCGCGTGCAGTTCACCAGCGACCTGCTGCCGGCCGACATCCTCGGCGTATCGGTGTTCGATCGCGCCACGCAGCGCTTTGAATTCCGTCGTGGTCCGGTGTTCACGCAGCTGCTGCTGGCCGATGAGGTGAATCGCGCCAGCCCGCGCACACAGAGCGCGCTGCTGGAAGCCATGGAAGAGCGGCAGGTGAGCGTGGATGGCGTCACGCACGCATTGCCCGAGCCTTTCTTCGTCGTGGCCACTCAGAATCCGCATGAGCAGCTGGGCACGTATGCGCTGCCGGAATCGCAGCTGGACCGTTTCCTGATGCGCATCGAACTGGGCTACCCCGACCCCCGTCACGAGCGGGCACTGCTGGGTGAGGAAGATCGCCGCGCACTGCTGGCCCGCACCGCGCCACAGCTGGATGCCCCACGGCTGCTTGAACTGCAGCGTGCTGCTGCGGCGGTGCATGTCGCGAACCCCCTGCTCGACTACGTTCAGGCACTCGTGGCCGCGACGCGCTCGCGACCCGACATCCGGCTCGGCCTCTCGCCGCGCGCCGCGCAGGGACTGGTGCGCGCGGCGCGCGCCTGGACGCTGCTGGGCGGCCGCAGTGCCGTGCTGCCCGATGATGTGCAGGCCGTCTGGAGCGCTGTGGCGCTGCATCGGCTGGAGTTGCGCCAGGGCGCTGACATGGATGCAGCTTCGCGCTCGCGCTTTCTGCGCGGCATCCTCGAATCGGTACCGGTGCCTCGCTGAAGGCCTGCCATGCGGCGCCCCACGACCGCAGGGATCAGGCAGCGCATGCTGCGCTGGGCACTACGCAGGCAGGGGAAAGACGCCCTGCCGCTGCAACTGGCTGCGCGCCGCATCTATATTCTGCCCACCCGTGCCGGCTGGACCTTCGCGCTGCTGATCCTGGCAATGTTCATTGCGGGCATGAACTACGGCAACGGTCTGGCGCTGTTGCTGACCTTCTGGCTGGTGGGCTTTTCGCTGATCGCGATGGTGCGCACTCAGCGCAGTCTGGCCGGCGCGCGAATTCTGCGCGCAGTGGCCGAACCGGCTTTCGCACAGGATCCGCTGCGACTGACGCTGGACATCGAATGCACGCTGGCTGCATCCGATCTGGAGGTCAGCGGCGCCGACATCCTCACCGAACTGCAGCAGACGCACACCGCGTCAGCCCCCGGCCTTGCATCCTTGCAACTGTACTTCGCGACGCAGCGACGCGGCCGCTGGCAGGTACCGGTACTGCGTCTGCAGACCCATGCCCCCTTCGGCCTGTTCCGCACCTGGACCTGGCTGGCCATGGACGTCGCGACGCTGGTCTATCCACGACCGAAAGGCAATCTGCCCGTACCCGAAATGCCGGGCGACCACGCCGGTTCAAGACGCCAGACGGACAGCCTCGATGAGCTGACGGGACTGCGCCCCTTTCGTGAGGGCGATTCGCCGCGCCAGGTGGCCTGGAAAACCTATGCCCGCGGCGGGCCATTGCTGGTACGCGAATACGCGGGCCAGGCCAGCGCGGCGCGGGATTTCGACTACGCGGCCGTACCACTCGCCGACAGCGAAGCCCGGCTGTCGCAGCTGGCGCGCTGGATCGTCGATGCCGCGCAGCAGAATCAGTCCTGGATACTGCGATTGCCCGGCAGCGCGGTACTGTCCGGCGCCGGCACCCTGCACCGCAGTAGCTCGCTGCAACAGCTGGCCCTGTTCGACGGAGCCAGTTCGCGGTGACCCGTCAAGTGCTTCCACCCGTCGCCGGCCACCTCATGCTCGCCGCCTTTGCCTGCGGCGCGCTGCTGCATGTGGACCGCGCGCCGCCCTGGAGCCTGGCCGTCGCGCTGCTTGCGATAGCCTGGCAGCTGCTCGTGCAGCGCGGCCGACTGGCCTTGCCCGCGAGTGCACTGCGCTTGTTCCTGGTACTGGGACTGCTGCTGGCCACCGCGGCCTCGTTCCGGACCCTGGCCGGCCTGGCTGCCGGCAGCACATTGCTGCTGGTCATGGGCGCGGCAAAGCTGCTGGAAATCCGCCAGCCACGCGATGCCCGCGTGATCGCGCTGGTAGCCCTCGCCCTGCTGCTGGCCGCAGGGCTCGACCGCCAGTCGCTGCCACGCATACCGCTGTACCTGGCCACCGGCTGGATTGCGTTGGCAGCCATGACCGCGCTGGGTGGCAGCGCCGGATCCATTGCCATCGGTCGCACCTTGGGCATCGCGGGACGGGCACTGCTGTATGCACTGCCGCTGGCTGTGTTGTGTTTTCTGTTCGTCCCGCGCATGCCGGCGGCCCTGTGGTCGCTGTCGCCTGGTGGCAATGCCAGCACGGGACTGAGCGATGAAATGAGCCCCGGCAGCATCACGGATCTGTCTAACTCGGATGACGTAGCGTTCCGCGTCCGCTTCGAGGGCAGCCCGCCGCCGCTGGCGCAGCGTTACTGGCGCGGTCCGGTGCTGCACGACTTCGATGGGTTCACCTGGCGCCGCAAGCGTGCGCAGGCGGTGCGTCAGCCCACCGACCCGGTCTCGCCCGAGGTGCGCTACCAGCTCACTCTGGAGCCCACCGGACAGAACTATCTGTTCGGCCTCGACAGCATTGAGCAGCTCAGCGAGCGCCGCTCATTGCTGATGTTCGACGGCGTGGCGATCTCCACGCGCCCGATCACGGCCAGCATCTCCTATGCAGGTGTGTCGCATCTGCAGGTGCGGGCCACCACACCGCTGTCGCTAACAGGGCGCCGTCTCGATACTCAGCTGCCGGCCAGCGGCAATTCGCGCACGCGCACGCTGGCGCAGCAGCTGCGCGCCGAGACGGCCGACAATCGCCAGTACACGCAGCGCGTGCTGGGTTACTTCCGCGACTCGGGGCTGCATTACACACTGACGCCACCGCCACTGGCCCGTGACTCGGTGGACGATCTGCTGTTCAACACCCGCCTG
>DATNCK010000381.1:0-6609 GCA_035571575.1 Steroidobacteraceae bacterium
CTTCCGCATCGCCCACATACGCGGCGGTGGTGAGCTTCCAGATGCCTTTCATGTTGCGGGTCACCTGCGCAGTGAGAATGAGCTGGTCACCCGGCTCCACTGGCCGACGGAACCGGCAGCCATCGATGCCGGCAAAATAGAAGCGGGTGTTCTCGTTGGGCACCTTGCGCAGCGTGCTGTAGGTGAGGATGCCGGCGGTCTGCGCCAGCGCCTCGAGAATCATCACGCCGGGCATCACCGGTCGCTCCGGAAAATGTCCGGTGAAGAACGGTTCGTTGAAGGTGACATTCTTCACCGCGCGGATGCTCTCGCCCACCTTGCATTCGAGCACGCGGTCCACCAGCAGAAAGGGGTACCGGTGCGGCAGTTTTTTCAGAATGGCGTAAATGTCGAGGAATGGTTTTTCAGTCGTTGTCATCGCCGTGCCCTGCCGCGGAGGTTGCGCCTGCGGATTCCAGTTTCCTGACCCGCGCGCCGAGCGCATCGAGCCGCTTGATTCTCGCCACAATGCGACGCCATAGCCGCACCTCCTCAACCGGCAGCACACTGGAGTAAGTGCCGGGCTGACTGATGGAGCGCGTCACCATGCCGAAGCCGGTGATGACGATATCATCCCCTATGGTCAGCTGCCCGCCAATGCCGGCGCCGCCACCGATCATGCAGCGCGCACCGATGCGCGTGCTGCCGGCGATGCCGGTGCAGGCCGCGATGGCGGTATGCGCGCCGATGCGCACGTTGTGTCCGATCTGGATCTGGTTGTCCAGCCGCACACCTGCTGCGATTTCGGTATCACCCAGCGCACCACGATCGATGGTGGTGTTGGCGCCGATCTCCACATCGTCACCGATGATGACGCGTCCCAGCTGGGGCACTTTCACCCAGCTGGCCCCCTCGCGCGCGTTGCCGAAGCCGTCGGAGCCAACAATCGCGCCAGGGTGCAGCAGGCACCGCTGCCCGATCTGCGTGCCGGCAGCGACGCAGACCCGCTGCAGCAGGCGCGTATCCGCACCAAGGCTCGCACCGCTGCCGATGAAGGACTGCGCTGCGACCACGCATCGCGCACCGACGACGGCTCCCGCCTCGATGATCACCTGCGCCCCGATCTCGGCTGCGGGATCGATGTGCGCGCCCGCTGCGACGATGGCGGTGGGGTGAATGCCCGGTCGCGGCGGCGACGGCGGATGCAGCAGCGCGGCGATGCGGGCGTAGGCCGCATGCGGATTCCGGTGCACCAGTGCAGCGACCGGACAGCGCTGGGCCAGTTGCGGCTCCAGCACGACGGCCGTCAACCGTGTAGCAGCCAGCTCACCGATATAGGCATGATTGGCAATGAAGCCCAGCTGCCCGTCTCCGCCCTGCAGCGTGGCTACGGAGTGCACGGCAAGCGCGGGATCTCCGTGCAACTCGCAGCCGAAACGGACTGCGAGTTCACCGAGTTGAACCCAAGACTGCGCTGCGCTCATGGGCAGCGCCCGAGCGCCGGTCAGGGCTTGGTGGCTGGCGCCGCCGGCTTGGGCGGCGCGGCAGCCGGCGCCGCAGCCGCAGGGGCGCCGGGCTTGCGGCTCTGCAGTGCCGCGAGAATCGGGCTGGTGATATCCAGCGCGTTAGTGGCGTACAGCACGCCATCAGACAGGATCAGGTCATAGCCCTGCGCCTTGGCGAAAGCCTGGATTTCATCCCCGAGCACGCGCTGCAGCTTCGACATCTCTTCGTTGCGGCGGGCGTTGAAATCGTCCTGCACTTCGGCCTGCTTCTTCTGCAGATCGCGGTAGCCGTCGCGCAATTCTTTTTCGGCTGCAGAACGCTGCAACTCGCTCATCGTGGCCGAATCCTTGGTGAGCTTGTCTTCGCGCGCCTTCAGGGCCACCTGCATGGTCTGCATCTCCTTCTCGCGCGGCGCAAATTCGCCCTGGATGATGGAGATGGCCGCCTTCGCCTGTGGCGCCTCGGACATCAGGCGCTGTGTATTCACCACGCCGATCTTGGCTTCAGCACTTGCGGTGGACGCGAGGCCCAGGGCCAGCGCGCAGGTGAACAACAGAGGAACGATTCTCATCACGACAGAACCTCGCAAACTAAAATGCCTGCCCGACGGAGAACTGGAACTTTTCCTTCTCATCGCCAAAGAGCACATTGGTCTCCTTGACGACGTTCAGCGGAATTCCGTAGCTGAAGCGGAACAGGCCCAGTGGCGCCAGCCATTCGACCGACAGGCCGGCCGAACGACGCAGGCTACTATACTTGAACTTGTAGGTAACCGGCGTCAGGCCGTCGCGGCCGTAAAATTGCACATTGTTGTTGGTCGAGAAGACGTTGCCGACGTCATAAAACAGGCTGACCCGGGCACTGGTCTGCCACTTGGCTGGCATGGGCAGCACCACCTCGGCCCGGCCCACGGTCAGAAGGTTGCCGCCATAGGGGTTGCCATAATTGTCCTTGGGCCCCAGGCGGCTTTCCCGGAAGCCGCGCACGGAGTCCGGACCGCCGCCGAAGAACAGCCGGTACGGCGGCAGCGCCGTCGTACCGCCGAAGGAGTCTCCATAGGAGGCTTTCAGGTTCAGCAGGCCGGTCAGATGCAACGGCAGCGGAACGTACTGGATGAACTGATAGTCGGCAATCCAGTATTCCACGGCACTGCCCGGGATGCTGGATGAGACGGTGAAGGACTGCCGCTGGCCACGGTCGGCAAACAGGCCACGGTTCAGGCTCTGCCGGTACCAGCCGGTGGACAATTCGAATGCCGTGAACTTGCTGCCGAAGAACTCGAAGATATTGCCGAACTGATCCACCGCGGCGCGGCTGTAGGGTTTGCCATTCTGCTGTACCCAGTTCTGGGCCTGCAGGGCGCTGCCGGAGGAAGTGGTCAGCAGCTCCGAGCGGGTGGCGTTGACACCGAAGCGCAGGCCGGCGAATTCCGAGATCGGATAGCCGAACTCCAGCCCCCCGCTCAGCGTCTTGGAGGAGAAATCGGACGAGGCCGACACGAACTGCGTGACATCCGAGTAGCGCAGGCTGATGGTGCGCGAGATATTGTCGACGCCCCAGTACTCGTTGCTGTGCGAGAAGCTCAGCACCTTGGCGTATTTGCCGGTGTTCAATTCCAGTGCCACACGCTTGCCGGTGCCCATGAAATTGCTGTCGGCGTAGCTGCCGTTGAGCATGAATGAAGAGGACGCCGAATAGCCGATGCCGCCCGACAGCTGCGCGCTCGGCCCTTCCTTGATGGTGTACTCCACATCGACCAGGTCATCGCTGCCATCGACCTTGTTCTTCTCGAACTCCACCTTCTCGATGTAGGGCTTGCCCTGCAGGCGTTGCTTGGAACGCTCCAGCAAGAAGTTCGACACCCAGCCACCTTCGAGCTGGCGCATTTCGCGGCGCAGCACCACGTCGTTGGTACGGGTAACGCCCGCGAATGTCACATGTCGGACGTACACGCGTTTGCCCGGATCGACGAGGAAGGTCATGGTGACCTCCTTCTTCTCTTCGTCGAGCTTGGGCACCGGATCGACCTTGGCGAAGGCATAACCTTCCAGGCCCAACCGGTTCTCGATCAGCTTCTGCGTGGCGGAGATCAGCTCCTGGTTGTAGATCTGCCCCTTCTGCACCAGCACCAAACGCTGCAGATCGGCCAGCGGCACGATGGTGTTGCCGGCGATGCTGGCACCCGCCATCTTGTAGACATCGCCTTCCTTGATGCTGACCGTGATGAACATGTCGTCCTTTTCAGGCGCGATGGTCACCTGCGCGGACTCGATGTCGAAGTTGGCGTAACCGCGGTCCTGGTACCAGGATTTCAGCTTTTCCAGGTCGCCCGACAGCGACTCCTTGGAGTAACGGTCGTTCTGCTTGTACCAGGAGTTCCACTTCGGCGTCTTCAGCTCGAAGGTTTCCAGGATGTCCTTTTCCTTGAAATGCGTGTTGCCGACGATGCTGATCTGACGGATCTTGGCGCGCGCACCCTCGGTGATGTCGATCTTGATGCGCACGCGGTTGTCAGGCTGGTCTTCGACCTTGGTCTCCACCCGCACGCCGTACTTGCCCTGGCTGAAATACTGCTCGGTCAGTCCCTGCTTGACCTCTTCCAGTATCGAGCGATCGAAAGTCTTGCCGGCCGCCAGTCCCATGTTGCGCAGCGACTTGGTGAGATCCTCGGTCTTGATCGCCTTGTTGCCCTTGAGCTCGAAACTCTCGATCGAGGCGCGCTCCTTCACCACGACGATCAGCGTATTGCCGTCGCGCCGCAGCTCCACCGTGCGGAAAAAGCCGGTGGCGTACAGCGCGCGCAATGACTCGCGCAGCCGTGCCGGACTCAGATCGTCACCGATGTTGACGGGCAGGTAGTTGTACACCGTGCCTTCCGACACCCGCTGCAGCCCCTCGACACGGATGTCACCGACGGTAAACCGGGGATCACCCGTGCCGGCGTCCTGGGCGTGGGCAAAGGGAGCGAGCACCAGGGCAACTGCGGCCCAGACGAGATTCTTTTGCATTGATGTCAGCCGAACTGCCGGAGGATGTCGTTGAACAGCGCCACGCCCATCATCAGCACCAGAAGTCCGATGCCAACCTGTTGACCAACCACCTGCGCGCGTTCCGACAGGGGACTGCCCTTGATCCACTCAACCAGCTGATAAACGATCTGGCCGCCATCCAGGATCGGAATCGGCAGCAGATTCAGGAAACCCAGGCTCAGGCTGATGAGCACGAGAAAACCAGCGAATTCGGCCGGCCCGCCGCGCGCGGTGTCACCGGCATATTCGGCGATGGTGAGCGGACCGCTCAAGTTCTTGAGCGAGACGTGACCCTGGATCATTTTCCAGAACACTCGCGCCTGCAGTGCGGTCATGCGCCAGGCCTCGCTGGCACCCATCGCCAGCGCCTGCCCGGCGCCGACAGCACTATGGCGGATCATGGATTCGGGCAGCTTGCCGCTGCGCCGAGACTCGATGCCGATGCGGCCGACGCGGCGACCGTCCTGCTGCGCGGGCTGCACCTCGACCCGCGCTGCGACATCCGCGCCTGCGCGGCGCAGTGACAGCAGCACGCTGTCGCCGATGTGCTGTTCCACATGCTGCTGCAGATCGCTGAAACTGGCGACGGCGGTGCCGTTGATGGCGAGAATTTCATCGCCCGCCTGCACGCCGGCGCGCGCGGCCGGACCATCAGCCACGACGCCGCCCACCACTGCAGGCAATGGTGGCCGCCAGAATCCGAAGCCCAGACCATGCAACAGGTTTTCAGGCTCGGTGAGCTTGCGGCGCTCGGCTGAATCCGGCACATCGAGCACAGCCGTGCGCGATTCCCCGGCAGCGTTGCGCAGCACCAGCTCCACATGTCCATCGGCGGTCATCTGCTCCAGCAGACCCACTACTACGTCGGACTGGTCGCCGACTGCGTCGCCGTCGAGCTGCAGGATTTCATCGCCGGACACCATGCCCGCGCGGGCAGCAAGACTGTCGGGCAGCACGTCACCTACAACGGCGCGCACCTGCGTGACGCCGTTGAGGAAGAACAGGACCGCCAGCAGCAGTATGGCGAACACGATGTTGAATGCCGGGCCCGCGAGCAGCACCAGGATGCGTTGCCAATGCGGCCGGCGATTGAAGGCGCGCGGCTGTTCTTCGATATCGACGGGGGCCTCACGCTCATCCAGCAGCTTCACGTAGCCGCCCAGCGGGATCGCGGCGATGACGTATTCAGTGCGGTCGGCACCCGCGACACGCTTCCACAGCGGCTTGCCGAAGCCCACGGAGAATCGCAGCACCTTGAAACCCAGGCGTCGCGCCACCCAGTAGTGGCCGAACTCATGCACGGTGACCAGAAGGCCTACCGCGAACAGGAAGGCCAGCAAGTGCTCCCAGGATAAATTCAAGAGGCGACGCTCCTCGCGGGGGTGGCATCCGGCAGCAGCGCAGCAGCCAGACGGCGGGCGCGCGCATCAGCGGCGAGCACCGCATCGAGATCTGGCTCACCGCCTATGCTCACCCACCCGTTCATGACCTCTCCAATGACCCGCTGTATGCCTGCAAAGTTCAACCTTCCATCCAGGAATGCTGCCACGGCCACTTCATTGGCCGCGCTCAGTACCGCCGGCATTTCTGCCCCGGCCCGCGCGGCAGTGATAGCCAGCCCCAGGCACGGAAAGCGCTGCAGGTCGGGGGCCTCGAAATCGAGCCGCGCGACCTGCAGTAGATCCAAGAATTGTACACCGGACCCCAGCCGCTGCGGCCAGGCAAGCGCCTGGGCGATGGGGGTGCGCATGTCCGGCGACCCCAGCTGGGCGAGCACCGAACCGTCGATGTATTCCACCAGCGAGTGCACCACGCTCTGCGGGTGGATCACCACTTCGATGGCTTCGACAGGCAGGCCGAACAGCAGCTGCGCCTCGATGAGTTCCAGGCCCTTGTTCATCAGGGTCGCGGAATCCACCGAGATCTTGCGCCCCATGGTCCATGTTGGATGTGCACACGCCTGCTCTGGCGTTACATCCTGCAGCGAGGAAGCTGACCAGCTCCTGAACGGACCGCCCGAGGCCGTCAGCATGATGCGCCGCACACCCGCTGGCGCATGGCCCAGTACCGATGCCGAAGGCAGGCACTGGAATAC
>DATNCK010000382.1:0-7905 GCA_035571575.1 Steroidobacteraceae bacterium
GAGCACCGCGGCCTGCACCTGTGGATCGCGCGGCAGTTCATTGTGCGGTACCTTGCAGTACCAGGCCTCGGTGCCCGTCAGTGCGGCGCGGGCGGTGGGTACTGTGCCATCGCCAGCCGGTCCATAGCGATAGTAGAAATCATCGCGCACGCGCGCGATGTGCAGCGGGGTGTCGAAGCCATAGCCGGCGATGGTGCCGATGCGCGGATCTGCGCCACCCAGCTCCAGCATGCTCACGCGATCAAGCAGCGTGGCGTTGGGCTGTGGACCGCGGCTGGGCCAGTTGCGCGCATCGAGAAGGTTCGCGCCGTCGTCGAGCGGCAGCATCTGGTACAGACTGTGGAAGGTCGCGAACACATCACGGGCGAGAGCTTCGGGGGTGTGCGCGGGATCCAGCTGCGCCAGCCGGCGCACCAGTGGATACACACCGCGCAGTGCCTGCAATGGTGCGTACGAGCCGCCATGCGGCGTGCCCAGGGTGATCAGTCGTTCGACACGCTGACCTGCATCGGTGCGCAGAGCGGCACGCCCTACGAGCCCGCCCATGCTGTGGCCGATGACGCTCACATGGCGCGCCGGCTCGGCCGCAATGCGGCGTGCGAGTTCGATGCCCAGCTCACCTATGTCGCGCCGCCAGTCGTAGTCGAAGCAGCGCACGGTGTAGCCGGCGGCTTCGAGTGCGAATTTCAGCGGCAGGTAGCTGTACAGCACCGGTCCGGTGCTGCGCACCGGCCGCGATGACCAGGCCAGCAGCATCAGGTGCCCGCTCTGGAAATCGGCGGGATCCAGCCACAGCAGATTGTCGGGTTGTGGCTTTTCGCGGGGCAGGCTCAGCTGCGAACCCATGATGCCGGGCAGCACGAACACCACACGATCGGGATCCCGCGTGGCCTGCACGGCGGCCACAGCCTGCGGCTGCAGGCGGTCGTATTCCGCATCGCCGAGGTAGGCGCGCAGTTCGCGTCGTCGCTGTCCCGTGGCCAGCAGCGGCCCGAGATCGGCCTCTGGCCACACCAGCCTGTCATACATGGAAGGTATGTCGTCGCTCATCCCTGCACCTGTTTGCCTGCGGCTTCAGCGATGACATCGCAGACCGCATCAATGGCGATGGTACGCGCACTGCTCTTGCGCCACAGTGCGCCGATATGCCGCACGGGGGCGGGCTTTGCAAAGGGCACCACGGCCACACCGCGGGCATGGCCATAGGCACCGATGCTGGCCAGCTGCGGCAGCAGCGTGATGCCGCCGCCGGAGGCCACCATCTGTCGCAGCGTTTCCAGCGAGGTGGCGCGGAAATCCTGCTTCTCCTGCGCGCTGCTCTGGCTGCACACATCCAGCGCCTGATCGCGCAGGCAATGACCGTCTTCCAGCAGCAGCAGGGTTTCGCCGTCGAGGTCCGAGGTCTTCAGTTGCTTGCGGCTGCTGAGTGCGTGCCGCTCGGGCACCGCCACCACGAAAGGCTCGTCGAACAGCTTGCGGTCCATCAGGCCTTCCGACGGCACGGGCAGGGCCAGGATGCCCAGATCGATGTCGCCGGCCTGCAGATGATCGAGCATGGGACCGGTCTGGTACTCGTACAGCATCAGTTCGACGCGCGGCAGTTTCTTGCGGATGCGCGAGGCCACCAGCGGCAGCAGATAGGGACCGATGGTGGGGAGCAGTGCCATGCGCAGCCGGCCGGCCAGTGGATCGCGCTGCAGCGCTGTGAGCGCGACGATCTCGTCGCTGGCTTCGATGATGCGACGTGCGCGCGTCACCACCTGAGCGCCGGCTTCGGTGAGTGCGATGCGTCGCGGATGGCGTTCCACCAGCTGCACGCCGAGATAATCCTCCAGCTTCTTCAGCTGCGCGGACAGCGTCGGCTGGCTGACGAAGCAGCGCGCCGCGGCTTGGCCGAAGTGGCGGGTGTCGGCCACCGCCACCAGATATCGCAGGTCCTTGAGCTTCAGATCGGCCATTGACCGATTCTATCGGAATCAACCGCTCGATCTGCGACCTGCAGCCGCAATGGTGGGTGGCAGCAGCTTGTACACCACCGGCGTCACCAGACGCGCCAGCAACGTCGAGGTGATCAGGCCTCCAATGATCGTCCATGACATGGGCGAATACAGGCCGGAACCCTGCAGTGCCAGCGGCAGCAGGCCGCCGATCGCCGTGGCCGAAGTGAGCAAGATGGGCAGGAAGCGGATTTCGCCGGCCTGTTCGATCGCCTCATCCAGCGCCATGCCCTGTTCGCGCAGCTGGTTGGTGAAATCCACCAGCAGAATCGAGTTCTTGATCTCGATGCCGATCAGGGCCACGAATCCCACCGCGGCCGTGAAGGAGATGTCATAGCCCGTTGCCAGCAGGGCGAGAAAGCCGCCCAGCGCGCCCAGCGGCACAACGGTCAGCACGATCAGTGTGGAGCGGAAATCGCCGAACTCGAGCACCAGGATGGCGAAGATGCCGAACAGCGCCACCAGGATGGCCACACCGATGCCGCCGAAGGCATTGGCGCTGGCCTCGGCCTCACCGCCCAGCTCGTAGCGGTAGCCGCGCGGCCAGGAGAACTGATCCAGCTTCGCTTTCACTGCGCGTGTCACGGCGGCGGTATTCTGCCCCGTGAGTACCTGTGCATCGATGGTCACCGCACGTTCGCGCTTGAAACGCTGGATTCGCGTGGGCGCCGAGGCGAACTTCAGCGTTGCCAGCTGCGACAGGGGCAGCAGCTTTCCGGTCTGGGTCGGAATGCGCACCTCGCCCAGCGTGTCGAAGCCGGCGCGCTCCTGAGTGGCGGCACGCAGCACGATGTCGTACTGCTCGCCATCCGGGCTGCGGAACAGGCCGGCGGGTGCACCGGCCAGCGTCAGGCGCACGGCTTGGTCGAACTGGGCCACCGGCACGCCGAGCAGGGCGGCCTTCTGCGGATCGGGCGCGAGCCTGAGGTTGGTACGCGCCACGCGCAGCGGATTGTTCACGTCCCGCGTGCCGGGCACGCCTTCCACCAGTGTCTCGATCTGCGCTGCGAGTTGGGTCAGCTGGTCGAGATCCTGGCCGAACACACGTACGGACACGGGTGCCGAGATGGGCTCGCCCTGAATGAATTCGCGCACGTAGATGTGCGCGCCAGCGTAGCCGGCCACATCCGCGCGCAGGGCATCGAGCAGCGCCGGCGTGCGATGCGCGTCGTACTCCTTCAGCTGCACGAAGATTTCGGCAGTGTTGGCGGAGTCCGGACCGACCAGGTGGTTGTAGTACACCTGCGGATTGCCATGCCCGAGATTGGAAAACCAGTTGCGGATCTCGGGTCGGTGGCGCAGGGCCTCCTCCGTGAAGCGCAGCGCGCGGTCGGTTTCCGCAAAGCTGCTGCCATTGGGCGTGCTGATGCTGATCAGGAACTGCGGCGTATCCGCCTTCGGGAACAGGCTGCTGCCGAGCACTGGCACCAGCGCGGCCACCAGCAGCAGCGAACCGCCGATGGCCACGATCACCGTGGTGCGCGGCCGCGACAGGCAGCGATGCAGTGCTGGCCGGTAGTAGCGATGGATGGCGCCCATCAGCCGGTCGAGCAGGACATTGTGGGATGACGGTGCCGTGCCGGAAGCATCGCCTCCTGGCGCCCCGCGCAGCATGCGGCTGGCCAGGAAGGGAATGAACAGCAGCGCCACCAGCAGCGACCCCATGATGGTGGCAATGATGGTCACGGGCAGCACACGGATGAACTTGCCCGCATTGCCCGGCATCGCTGCCAGCGGCAGAAAGGCGAAGATCAGCGTCGCCGTGCAACCCAGGATGGCCTGCACGATCTGCCTGGTGCCAGCCAGCGCGGCGTCAATGCGTGACATGCCGCTACGCAGGTGCCGCGAAATATTCTCGACGACCACGATGGAATCATCCACCAGCAGTCCCAGTGACAGCACGAAGCCGGCGATGGTGATCTGGTTGAACGAATAGCCCAGGAAGAACAACGCCGTCATGCCAATGGCCAACGACAGCGGCATCGCGATCATCACGATGCTGGCGGCGCGCAGTCCCAGGGGCAGCAGCGTCAGCAGCACCAGCGCGATGGCGATGCTGAAGTCGATGTAGAGGCGGTGCAGGCGGTCGGCCACGTTGCGGCTCTGCGCGAAGCCGCGTTCCAGTTTCACGCGTGCGGGCAGGCCGCTCTCGAAGCGATCCAGCGCGGCATCGATTGACTTCTGCACATCGAGGATGTTGTAGCCATCCTTCTGTGTCGCGGTGACGAACACTGCGCGCCTGCCGTTGAAGCGTCCGGTATGCGTGAGCTGTTGATCATGCCAACGCACTTCGGCAACGTCTGATACTCGCGTTATGGCGCCATTGCGGCTGGCGACCACGGCATTGCGCACATCATCCAGACTGCGGAATCCACCACTGGTGAGCAGGCTGAAGCTGCGTGTGTCCAGATCGATGAAGCCCGCCGGCACATTCGAATTGCCCGCCTGCAGCGCCTGCGCGAGCTGCGCCGCGGTGATGCCGAGACGATCCAGGCGCGCCGGATCGAACTGCACGCGCAGTTCGCGTTTGGGATACGCCCAGGTGTCCGAGCCGCGCACACCCGGCACAGTCTTCAGCAGATCGGCCAGGTCGCGCGCGGCATCTTCCATTTCCGTATAGGGCGCGTCCTCCGAAACCAATGCCACCTGCAGAATGCTCACCAGCGTGGGGCCGGCGCGGCGGATCTCGATGCGACGAATGCTGGGTGGCAACTCGGTACGCAGCGCATCGACCTCGCGGTTCACCTCGTCGAGTTTCCGGTCGGCATCCGTCTCGGGTTCGAACTCGACCGCGACCAGTGCGGCGCCATCGATGATGGTGGTCTCCAGCCGCTTCACGTCTTCGAGCGTGGCGATCCGGTCTTCCATCGGTTTGACGAACACCTGTTCGATGTCCACCGGATCCGCGCCGGGCTGCACGGCAGTGATGAGAAACGCCGGCAGCTTCAAGTGCGGATCTTCCTCGCGTGGCAGGCCGAGGAAGGCATACACACCCAGAGCCGCCACGCACAGGAAGGCGATCAGCGTGAACTGATGACGCCGGATCGGGAATTCGAGCAGGGTCACGGAACGATGGCGATGTGGCCGCCATCCTCGACATAGGGTGCGCCAACGGCAATCACCTGTTCGCCGGGCTTCACGCCGGCGCGCAGCGCCACGCTGTCGGCGGTGATGAAGGCCACCTGCACATCGCGGCTGTGCGCGACGCCACCCTCGGTCACGAATACGCGTGCGTGGTCTTCATGACCTTCGAGCACCGCACCGATGGGCACATAGGCCAGCTTCTCGCCGCTGCTTTCGGGTTGCAGGCGCACACGTCCAACCAGGCCCGTGGCAAGCGGCTGTTGTGTAGGTGCCAGCGCCGCCTCGATCTCGAACAGCCCGCTGGCGATATCCGCTGCGCCGGCGATCTGCCGCACTTCGGCCTGAAACACCTGCTCCGGCCAGGCATCGAGACGCAGTTCGACGGCGGCGCCGCGCTTGAGGCGCACCACATCGCGATCTGCCACGGCGAAGCGCACTACATAGCCGCTGTCGGCCCGTCCCAGCATCAGCACTACCTGACCGGGCGCCGCCAGCTCGCGCTCTTCCACAGTCCGGCGCAGCACCACGCCATCAGATGGAGCAGTAATCGCCGCATATTCCCGGTTGAAGCGGGCCGCGCGCAGCTGCGAGGCAGCCACTTCGGACTGCGTGCGCAGATTTTGCAGTTGTTCCAGCGGGATCACCTGATCGGCATACAGGGCCTCGCCGCGCTGACGATCGCGCTCGGCTTTTTCTGCCATCTGACGGGCCTGTTCAAGCTGTGCGCCAATTTCCGTGGGATCCAGCTCCGCCAGCACCTGGCCTTTGCGCACCGTGTCGCCCTCGCGCACGGTCACGCGCTGCACGACGCCGGCCACCTTGAACGACAGCCGCAATTCATCGCGCGCGGCGACCACGCCGGTGAATTCCAGCGGTGGCGTGGCGGGGCCTTCGACCACGGCGATGGTGCGCACCGGCGTGGGCGCCACCGTGGCCACTTCGGCTTTCCTGCCGCAACCCGCGACCATCAACACGGTCAGCAGTGCAAATGCTGCAAGAGCAGGCCGGGTGAAGAAGATCGGGGCAGGGTGTGACATCAGGGTGTTCCGGGGGTTGTGGCGTCGCCTGAGGCAAAGGTCAGCTCCGCACGCCGCTGCAGCAATTCGAAGCGGTTCACGTTCAGCGCCAGCTCGGCGCTGGTCAGCGCGCTGCGCGCATCGAGGAATTCCACCTGGCTGATGCTGCCTGCATCGCGCTTGCGCTCGGCAATGCGCTGCACGGCACGGGCGGCCGCGGCGCGGGCTTCGGCGGTGGATAGCGAGTCGGTGGCCTCCGCCAGGCGGTCCATCGCCTGGCGCACTTCGAGGCTCACCTGCTGCGCTATGGCATCCTGCTGCAGCTGTGCGCGGCGCGCGGCGAGGCGGGCGCGATCCACTTCTGCGCGGTTGGCGCCGCCATCGAAGAATTTCCAGCTCAGCACCAGTGATGCCGCGGCGAAGTTGTAGCCCGGCCCGAACTGCCAGCTTTCGCCCTGCGTGCCCGCATCCACACCGAGAGAGAGGGACGGCAGCAACGCGGCATGGGCGGCACGTTGCGCGGCCTTGGCCGCTGCCGCCTGCGCAGCAGCCTGTGTCAGTTCGGGCCTGTTCTGCGTAGCCAGCAGCAATTGCGCTGTATCTGGCGCGGCTTGGCTTGCCGTGTCGAAGGTCGGCACGCGTGCATCCTCAAGCGGCGTATCCAGATCGCGGTTGAGCAGGAAGTTCACATAGTGACGGGCCTGATCGACGCCGCTGGTGGCCGCACGCAACTGCTGTTGCAGCGCCAGTTGTTCGGTGCGGGCACGCAGCACCTGGTCCTCGGTGACGCGCCCATTGCGCAGCAGCGATTCGTTGACGCGCAGATTCTCATCCAGCACCTCGCGCGTGGCGTCGAGCACGGCGCGGGCGCGCAGTGCCATCAGCCAGTTCAGATATGCCACGCTCACATCGCGGCGCAGCTGCCGGCGCAGCACATTCTCGGCCGCGCCAGCGCTGCGCAGCAGTTCGCGCTGTGCCTGCGCGCCGGCCGCGATGGCCGGCTGATACAGCGGTTGGCGCAGCGTCACGCGCGTGTCCTGCTCCTCTTCGCGCTGGAAGGGAATGCTGGCATCGGGAATGGGCGCGAAGCGGGGCGGCTGGCCCTGAGCAGCCAGCAGCTCGTTCAGGGTCTGGTAGGCCGGATTCAGCAGCGAACCCACTGGCACATCGAAATTCCGCCCGCCATCGGCGCGGGTATAGCGGGCCTGCAGCGCAAGCTCCGGCAGGAAGCGGGCGCGGGCGGCACGCAATGCGGCCTCGGCGCGCTGTACTTCCAGTTGCTGGCCCTGCAGCGCCAGATTGCTCTGCAGGGCGGCGGTCACATACTCGGAAGTGACGAGGTCGACGTCGCGCGCGGGCTGCTGACTCCAGGCGGACGAGGCAAGCGCGAGCATTCCGACGAGCCGGGCGATGCTTCGCGCCAGCCGCGTCGGGATACTCATGGCGTTGGACTGAGCGAGCGCAGCGTCATCGCCAGCGCGTGTTCGAACAGTTCGGTGGCGCTGGTGCCGCGATGCTCCAGCAGTGCGCCCTTCGTGGCGGCGATCTGGATGACACCGTGCATGAAGCCCCACAGCACGATGCTCACCGCATTGGGCGCGCCGATGTCAGCGCGAATGGATCCATCCGCGATGCCTTCGCGCAGGGCGGCGGTCATGTAATCGTGGCAGGCGTCGCCCAGTTCCAGACAGCGGCTGTTGTCGCGCTGCAGGTCGGTGGCATTGCGCGCCTCGAAACGTGCCAGGGCTTCGAAGTAGACGGGTAGTTCCTGTGAGAAGGCGACATAGGCGGTGCCCATGGCGGCGAGG
>DATNCK010000383.1:0-8033 GCA_035571575.1 Steroidobacteraceae bacterium
CTGCTCGGTCCGGCCAATCCGCTCTCGCAGCAGGGAGATCCCGAGCTCAACAAGATGTTGAAGCTGTTGCAGGATGCCGATGTCGGATTCGCGAACCATGAGGGATCCTCCTTCGATCTGCCGGGGCCACCGGGCGCGACACAGGCCGCGCAGAACGGCGGCGGCTATCCGCGCATCACCACGGCCATCAATCGTGACCTGAAGGCCATGGGCATCAAAATGGTGTCGATGGCAAACAACCACGCCGGCGACTGGGGTCCAGAAGGTCTGCTCGCAACGCTGGCCACGGTTCAGGCCTCGGGGCTGGTGGAGGCTGGCGCGGGTGCGAGCATGGGAGATGCCCGTCGACCGGGCGTCGTGTTCACGCCACGGGGAACCGCCGCATTGATCGCGACAGCGTCCACGTTCAATCCGGCCACGGTCGCCGCCGACGGAGTCGGAGCCATCAAGCCGCGGCCAGGCATCAGTGTGCTGCGGGCCCGACCTGTAGTCACGGTGAGTGACGAGCAGATGGTCCTGATGCGACGACTCAGCGCCGCTTCGTGGTCGCCGAACTATGCAGTGCGCAATGACGGCCCGAACGCGGTCACCGTCGGTGGAGTCACTTTCAGGACGGGCACAGGCCAGGGGCTGACCTACAACGTCGACAAGGACGACCGCGAGGCCATCATTTCCTCCATCACGCGCGCGAAGCGCGGCAACGACATGGTGGCATTCTCCATCCATGCCCATGAGGTGGCCGCGACGGGTTCGACGGCCTCGGTTGCGGACTTCCTGCCGCCGCTGTTCCATGACGCCATCGACGCTGGCGCTGACATCGTGTTGCGCCACGGTCCGCATGCACTCGGCGGAGTCGAGATCTACAAGGGCAAGCCCATCTTCTACGGACTGAACAGCCTGTTCTTCGTCGTCGGTGGCATCGATGGTGCGCTCGACCCGGTCCGCCGCGTCAACACCGGCTTCTACGACAACATGGTCGCGGTGACGGAATTCAATGGCGGCAAGCCCAGCGTCGTGCGGATCTACCCGATCACCACCACGTTCGACCGGCCTGCGACATTCGGTGGTTCCCGGATCGCCACGGGTGAAGACGCCAGGCGCATCCTCGCGCGGGTACAGAAGGAATCCGAACCGTTCGGAACGCAGATCAAGGTAGAGAACGATGTCGGGGTGATCCGCATCCCGCGATAGGACTCAGGTGGCCGGTCGCACCACCGCACTGTCGAGGATTCCGAACAGCGGCACGGAAATTCCATCGGCATAGCTGGTCATGCGGACACGCTCTCCGTATTGCAGGTAGCGTGTTCTGGCAGCGCCATGCGCGATCATCTCGATGGCCTGTCGTTCGCTGATGCAACAGGAGCCGACTTCCGCATATCGCGATGAGGATACTGTGCCCGATCCGATGATGGTGCCCGCACACAGATCGCGGGTGCGGGCCGCATGCACGATCAGTTCGTCGAAGCCGTAGGCCATTTCGTTGGCCGGGACGCGCCCGAAGATCTCCTCGCCGCGCCGTACTTCCAGCGTCGCGTGCAGCCTGGAGTCGCGCCATGCGCTGCCCAGTTCGTCGGGAGTGATGGCGATGGGTGCGGCAGCGCAGGCGGGCTTGGACATCAGCCAGCCGAATCCCGTCTTGACCTCCTGTGCCGCGAGCTTGCGCAGCGACCAGTCATTGACCTGAATCAGGAGGCGAATGGACTCGGCGGCTGTCTGCCTGCTGGCCGCCATCGGAACGTCGCTGGTGACGACGGCGAATTCGCCCTCGAAGTCGATACCGTCCTCTTCCGATGGAAAGGGTACCGGGCCTCCAGTGCCGAGAAAGTGGTGCGAGAGCCCCTGGTACATCAGCGGAAAGCTGATCTCGATCTTCGGTCTCGAGAACGCCGTCGCCATCAACTCGCCGTGCTGTGGATAGGCCGAACCATCCAGCCATTGCCAGGCGCGGGGCAGGGGTGCATCGAGCACTGCCTGATCGAGGGTGAACTGACCCGAAGCCGTGCCGGCATTCACCAGTGCATAAAGATTTTTCAGCGCGGGTTCGACATTCTCCCAAGCGTCCAGCGCCGCTTGCAGCGTCGGTGCGATGTGCGCAGCGCTGACGGCGCTGGACAGATCCCGTGCCACGACCAGCAATTCGCCGTCGCGGCCTTTTCTTCTGCTCGCAAGCTTCATGAGTGCGCACCGCCGAGACCGTCCTGGTACACGCCGTCAATCAGGATGAATGCGATGCGGCAATGTTTGCCGGAGCGATTTGCCCAGCCGTGATTCGTGCCACGCTGGATCACGATGTCCCCGGCGCGCACCACGGTCTCGCCCACATCGAGAATCAACGTGAGTTCTCCTTCCAGCACGATGCCGTAGTCAACGGTTTCCGTGCGATGCATGAAGGCGTGTCGGGTTGTAGCGCCGGAGTGTGAAGAGGCATCGGCGGCCCCGACCTCGGCAAAATGCGCCGCGGCCTGTTCCGGGGAAATCGTGTTGATCGTCGCATCCTCGGGTGGAATGTCCAGCACACGAATCCGCGTGCCGTTCTTTGGCGGCGCGAGCAGGATGCCCGTCTCCGGCGGTTCGCCGGAAGCACGATCGATGGGAGCTGGAGCGCCCCGGGTGTTCCAGACTTCAAAGAACAATGGGCCGTGCGGCCCGCCAATGCGCTGCACGCGCGGGGCGGGCCCGTCTTCCTGAATCACGGCCTTGCCCGCGGCGTCATGGCCTGTGACGATGCGACGTACCGGTGCTTCCTTCATCCCGATCTCCCTTCAAGCCGTGTGGCCGCCGAGCGCGTCGGCAAACCAGTCTGCGATGTAGTCCCTGGCGTAGGACATGTTGTCGGCGCCGACATGTTCGACACCCCCCTCACGTGCCGTGAAGATCTTCAGTTCCTTTCGTGGGGCATTGGTCAGCTGTTCATAGCTCTGCAATGCATAGTCGCGTGCGATCTGACGGTCCTTCTCGCCATGCGTAACCAGGAATGGCACCCGAATTCGCTCCATCACACCGTTGAGATTCATCTCGGAAGCCTTGGCCAGAAACTGCTCCATGTTGTCGGCGCCGAATGCCCACATCACATGGGCCCAATAATGAGGCACCGGATTCTCGCCTTCGCGCTTCAGTCGCTTCTGCTGTACTTCTGCCCAGTTGTGGTTGGCGCCCCAGACCGCACCTGCCGCAAAGCGCGGTTCAAAAGCCACAGCCCGAGGTGCGAAATGGCCACCGAGGCTGATGCCGGTCATGCCGACGCGCCGAGCATCCACCGCGGATTGTTGCAGCAGCCAGTCCACGGCCTTTGACGCCCAGTTCTCGCTGTGCGGGTCGACCGGCAGGCCCTGCAGGCGCAGCGCTTCGCCGCTGCCGGGCTGATCCACCGACAGGGTGGAAATTCCGCGGCGCGCGAGGGCCTCGGGCAGGCCCGACCACCACAGCAGCTCCTTGCAGCTGTCCAGTCCATTGCAGTACACCACCACCGGGCAGGGGCTTTGTCCGCTGGCGCGCGTGAATAGCGCGGGCATCGTGCCCTGCACGAGCGGAATCTCCACCCGCTCACGATTCAGTCGCCCCAGCTCTGTAGAGCGATCAAAGGCTGCGCGCGCCCTTGCATAGGTCTGTTCGCGTCCGGCGCTGCCCTGGGCTTGCATGCGTTCGGCCACTAATAAATAGAGTGCAGCGCGCTCCATCTTGGTCGAAGCCGAGAAATTGCGGCCCGCGCTGATGTCTTCTTCGGCCAGTTGCAGCAGCTGATCGGCGACGCGAACCCATTGCGCCATGAACTGCGGTGTGCCGGCATCGGTGCCGGCCGTGGCGGCCTCGCGCAGTGGCTGGCACATATCCATGATCTCGCCAATGCGCGCGCCGCTTTCCAGCGCCATGGCCACGGAGAGATTCCACACATAGTTCGGGAAGTATTCGAACAGCGCCATGTCAGCTCGCCGCGGGCTGGAACAGATGGGGATCGGCGTGCGGATGAGGCATGACATGCGGGCCACCCACACCAATGCCCCACTGGTCCATGACGCTCGGGGAAGGCGCATGGACTCGGGCCTGATGCCGCTCGAAGTCCACCTCTTCGAGCTCGGCCGTGTACTCCACTGCGAAGCCATTGGGCGTCACAAAGTAACTGAAGGTGTTGTTGCCGGCGGTGTGACGCCCGGGACCCCAGCGCACGGGAATGCCTTGCGCCTTCAGCCGGCCAGCGCCGCGCATCATGGCGTGCATGTCGTTCATGTCGTAGGCCACGTGATTGAGGCAGGGCGGGCCTGGCAGCAGCGCCACGCGATGATGAGCGGAATTGCAGCGCAGAAAGCACATGAAATCCCCCAGCCAGTCGCTGACGCGAAACCCCAGCGTATCGGTGAAGAACTGCACCATCCGTTTCAGATCGGGGGAGTGCAGCACGATGTGGCTGATGCGCACGGGAATGCCCTCGTCGGGCGTGATGGAGCGCGCAGTGCCGCGAGCCACGTCACTGGAGATCTCGAATGGCAATCCATCGGGCGAGAAGAACCGGAATCCGTAACCGCCGCCCGGTGAGGTGAGTTCGCGCGGCGCGTGGATGATCCTGCAGCCAGCCTGCGAAGTCTTCTCATGCAACGCGTCCACACCAATGCGATCGATTGCGGCCAGCGCAATGACATCCACATGATTGACATCGGAGCGACGCAGCCGCACGACAAAGGGCTCGTCATGTCCCGGGTCGCGGAACCACGCCATGTCCGGCGCCGCCTGCGTTTCTTCCAGGGCCCAGTCTGCAACGTAGAATTTTCGCTCAGCGTCGAAGTCGACGACGCCGTAGGCGACATGGCGAATCTCGGTTACTCGGCTCATGGCATGACCCTTCAGATCGGTTGTGCGGTGTAGGCGAACATCTCGGCGGTTGCCTTCGCGTTATCCACTGGCGGGCCTTCGCCGAGCTGGCCCTTGCAGATGGCAAGGCTGGCACGGACGATGTAGGCACAGCGCTCGAAGCGACGGTGGAACCAGGCATCCAGAGCAGGTGCGATGGCATCGTGGCGGACCAGTTCTTCGGCCAGCACTAGACCATCTTCGAAGGCCATTCCTGCACCCTGACCCAGGTGTGGTGTTGCGGCATGCGCCGCGTCCCCCAGCAGCAGGGCGCGACCCCGATACCATGGCATTTCCAGCAGCAGGGTTTCGAGCGGGCGGTAGACCACGGCATCGTCATCGACGATCTGCTCCGAAAGTGCGCGGATCGCGGGCGCGCAGCCCTGAACCTTGCCGCGCATGGTGGCAGCGAGACCTTGTCGTGGATAACGGGGATTACCGGGCTCCGGCGTGGTCACATACATGTACATCAGTGATTCGCTCATCGGCACGAGACCCACGCCGGTAGGTCCGTTATAAGCATGCAGTGCATCCAGGCCCGGCAGTCGCGGCAAGTTGTAACGCCAAACCGCCTGGCCGGTGAAGGAGGGTGCTGGAGCATCGGGAAGCAGCATGGCCCGGGTCTGTGAATGCACACCGTCGGCGCCGATCACCAGATCGAAACATTCACTGGTGCCATCAGAAAACAGGACTTCGACATCATTGCTGCGTTCACGCAGAGCAGTAACGGTGAGCCCCAGACGCACGCTGGCCCCTGCTGAACGTGCCGCATCACCCAGCACGCGATGCAGGGCCGGACGGCTGATTCCCACGTTCGCGGGATAGCCTTCCAGCAAGCGGTGCGAGGGAACGCGCGCCACCTTGATGCCGTTGGGCGCATACACCTCGACAGCATCGAAACCCACTCCGGCCCGCACATACTGGTCGAGGATGCCCAGGGCGCTGGCCGCACGCAGCACATTGCCCTGCTGGATGATGCCCACCCCGTACACGGACCAGGATGGATCTTTCTCGATCACAGTGACGGTGAATCCCCGCTGGCGCAGGGCGAGTGCCGTAGTCAGGCCGCCGATTCCGCCACCAATGGCGAGCACGGATAGATTCTTCAAATGACCTCTCGTCGTTGCGGCCGCTCCAGCGGCTGGCCGCAGTGGGGGAAATAGCCCCAGTTTCGACTATTCCGGGCGCCGGCACACCATCTTTGACGGCGCCATTCCCTCACCTTCGACCCGCATGCACACCGGCCGATACTGTTCCCGCACATAGTAGGCATTCTCGAAGTCTTCCTGCCGCGGGTTCTCCATGCAGTCGTATTCGAAGGGATGCCGCGCGGCGCTCTTCTTCCAGGAGCGTTTGACGACAAACGGCTGCGTGTAGTACTCCGGATCTTCGACAGTGGTCTCGATGTCGATGCTGTTGCCATCGGCCGAGAGCGTGAAGCGCTCGACCGTATGCAGCTTCGCGCTCGTGGGCTGGCCGCGTGCGTCGATCTCTGCATAACCGTTGAAGCCTACGGTATCGATCACCAGAGTGGCGCCTTCCCAATGACCCACTGAATCGCCAACGTAGCCCGGCTCGAGCTGAGCGGGATGCGATCCGTTCATGCGCACGCGCCGCACCATGCGCGGCATTTCAAAAAGCACGGTCATCTCGTCAGAAGACTCCATCACCACGATCTTCTCGCGCGGCATGGTCATCGTGGATACGGCTCCCGGCCGGCACGACACCCAGGCGGTCTGCATGATCTTGCCGCCCTGCATCGCCGCAGCATTGCGGTTCACGACGTCCTGTCCCGCAGCGGACAGCGGTGTGTTGGGCACCAGAATTCCGAAGGTTTTAGGCTCCCAGATGCCGGCGAAATGCGCGGCCGGGGCCGCGGGCTTCGCAGCACTTGCAGCCAGTGGTGGCGTCAGCTTCGGCTGTGGGGCCCGCGTTTTGCCCTGTGGAACCCGCTCCGCAGGCTCACCACGCGCCAGGCGATCGGGACAGACATCATCGGTCACGCGCGCCGCCGCATCACGATGAAAGGTCAGTACTGTTTCCCAAGGTCGGGTGTAGTTCTCCGCATCCTCAATGGTGATGCGGTCCTCCAGGCGACCGTCGGCAAGCACGCGCAGGCGTTCTGTGAGCGTGAGCTGCTCCGAGTGCGGCAGGCCCGACGCATCCATCACCGTCGCATCGATGACCCCGACGGTGCGTATCACCAGCGTGTTTCCTTCCCAGTGCCCCACCGGGAAGCCCATCGTGAGTGGCAGCGGCGGATCCACGGCACCGGCTCCCATATCCACCGTGCGGAACCAGCGATACCAGCCATGGATGAAGACGATGCGGCTGGAATCCGCGCGGATCTCCAAGGGATATTGCATGGTGAGAATGCGAGGCATGCCGGGGCCCGCGCACCAGGTGGTTGGGTCGAAGGCTGCATCACCCTTGGCAAGGCGCTGGCGCCGCTCGGCATAGAGCTTCGCCGCTTCGGCGGTGAGTGGCGGCGCCTTGCCACTCGAGGTGAGCAGGGCGCGTGGTGCCGCGTCCGGCACCCAGATGCCCAGCAGTGCCTGTGCGCCCGGTGCGGAGGTGCTCGTGTCCGCTGCAGTGGCAGCAGCCGCAGCCACTGCAGCGGCGCAGATCAGAAGACCCAGCTTGTTCAGGATGCGCATGTTCAGGGCGCCTTCGTTGCGGGCGCGGATGCCGGGGGAGGGGCCGCAGCCGGCGCGGGGCCTGGCCCGGCACCGACTCTCGCGGCCACCCCTTCGAGTTTCTGGCCATCTGCAAAGGTGAGAACGCGCAATGTGCCGTAGGGCTTGCCATTGCGCGCGGGCGAGAGGTTCATGGTGACCACGTCACCGACCTTTACACTGTTCTTGCGCCAGCCCATGTTGATGTTCAGGCTGGGCGAGCCGATTTCCACCGACCATTGGACCTTGTCCGTGCCTTCACCGTCCGCAATGAGCTGGATGTAGGAGTGCGGGTTGGTCCACTGCACTTCCTTGACGGTGCCCTTGATTGTGACCTGCTTGGTGTAGTCGAATTCAGCCGTTGAGTGATGCGCTGCTGCCATTCGAATGAAACCGGCCGCCAGAATCCACGGCAGCAATGACCTGATCCGAACGCCTGATCGCATGCCCTGACCCCCTTTTTGTCCTTTTCCAACCTTACCTCAGGAGCGCTCCGTTGAATATTCCCACCTTGAG
>DATNCK010000384.1:0-2859 GCA_035571575.1 Steroidobacteraceae bacterium
GTCATAAAGAGCCGAGAAGTTCCGCACCAGTTGTTCCATGGAATACTGCGTGGCCACGCGCTGACGGCAGGCGGCACCCGTGCTCGCGAGGTTGGCGCGATTGGCCGCCAGATGGACGATGGCCGATGCGAGGGCGGTGACGTCGCGTGGCGGCACCAGCACGCCATGCTGCTCCGCTGTCACGACATCCGGAATGGCGCCCACCGGAGTGACCAGCACGGTCTTGCCTGCCGCCATGCCCTCCAGTAACGCATACGGCAGCCCTTCGCTGTAGCTCGGCAGTGCCAGGACATCCGCCCGCGACAGCAGATCCAGCTTGGCGACGCCGAATGCCGCCCCGGCGAAGGTGACCGCCGAAGACAGCTGCAGCCGTTCCACACTGTGCTTGAGACGCGCCAGTTCAACTCCGCTGCCGACGATGCACAGACGCGCATGAGCTCCCTGCGAGCGCGCGATGGCCAGCGCCTGCAGCAATTCGTACAGGCCCTTCTCGCGTGTCAGCCTTCCAAGGTAGATCAGTTCCAGAGAACTGGCAGCGGAATATTGCCGCAGCGGCAGGCGCAGATAGGGCGCCGTGTCGATGGCGTTGGGAATCAGCTTGATGTTCTGTTTCGGCACCAGCGCACGCTGCGCCGCGAGTTCGCGCTCCGACAGCACGACGACCACGCTGGGAAGCAAGAGCAGTCTTCGCAGCACACCTTCCCGCAACCGGCTTGTGCCGAGGAATTTCGACAAGGAGCCGCCATGCACCTGGTAAAGCGCCTTGGCTCCGCCCAGCCGCGCGACCATTACATAGATCATGTCGCGCCAGAACGCATCGCGGTTCAGCGAAGAGTTCAGGTGTACTACCGCAGGCCGGTACCTGCGTATGGCCTTCCACAGCGCGAATGGACTGCCCAGCAGCCGCAACAGCCTTGCGATGGGGCCTTCATTGCGGCCTTCGCTGCCGACCTGGAAGTGCCGCAGGCGATAGCGGTTGGCCAGCGGGGAGCGGATCAGCGCCAAGAGGTGCGAACTGACTCCGCTGACGGCATCCAGGCGTGGGCCCAGCAGCATGATCTGGGGGCGGTGGTCATCGGTTTGTGGCATGGGGTTCCCTGTGGGTCAGTGGTGGGTGATGCCCGCAAAGCCTGGGCTCTGCAGTGACAAGTCGCGGCAAAGCGATGCGAACAGCATCTCGTAGCGATCCGCCATGAGGGAGGCCGAAAAGCGTCCTTCCATGTGATGACGCGCATTTCTGCCCATGTGCGCGCGGACTGCAGGGTCGCTCAAGGCTGCCAGTCGCGCGACATACGCATCCGTGTCGTGAACGGGGAACAGCATCCCGTTCCAGCGGGGCACCACCATCTCTGATGCGCCGCCCACATCCGACAGGACAACAGGCCTGCCTATGGCCATGGCTTCGAGTGCAGCCAGGGAGAACGTCTCCGTGACACTGCATAGAGTCATCACGTCGCACGCCGCGACGTAGGGTCGGACATCCTGCTGCAGTCCGGTGATGGTGACCGCATCGGCGATCTGCAGTGCGCGGGCGCGCGCCAGAATGACCTCGCGTTCTTCGCCGTCACCAATGAGCAGTGCTCGCGCCGCAACCCCTTGCTGGCGCAGCCTGGCCACGGCCTCCACCAGGTGCAGCAGATTCTTTTCCCTGCGCAGCAGGGCGGCGACGCCGATCACATAGTCCGAGCGCGCGATGCCCAGCTGGCTGCGGATCGTCTCCCGCACGCCTGGGTCCGGTTCGCTGAAGTGGGCAATGTCGATCCCATTGTGGATCACTTCACTGCGACGCGAGAGCACCGCGCGGCGATGCCAGTGACGCTGCTGCTTCTGACACAGGAATACCGTGCAATCCGCCGCCCAGAAGAGTGGGCGGTAGACGAGCATCTGCAGATGCTCCTTCAGGGTCAGCAGACGGGTGGTGTGATAGGTGACGACCAGACGTGAAGGCGCGCGGGACAGTCGACGCGCCAACGAGGCATACAGCAATGCATAGCAGTTGGCCGCAACTATTACATGGGGGCACAATGCCGTGATCTGACCCGCAAAATCAGCGACCGCCCGTCGGTCGAGATAACTCGCTGCATTCAGGCTGCGAAGTGATCCCCGTGGTATCAAGCTCGAGACGCAATGACTCGCGTCCGGTGCCTTGATGCACACCGCGTGGCAATCGTGACCCCGCTGCGCCAGCAGATTCAGCAGCGACACCGCATGCCGCTCGGCGCCGCCGTTCGGCAGCGAGCCCGTCACAAACAGCACACGCATGGCGCTCAGAACGAATTGCAGACCGTACCGAGTGCCTGCGCACCCGCGTCGGTCATCTGGCGCATCAGCCGTGTGGTGTCTGCAAGTCGCGTGTGATTCTTGCGGGCCAGCATCAGCACGCTCCCGGTCTGGAAGGCGATGGTCTGAGCATCGGCACAGGATCCCGCGGGCGGGGTGTCAAACAGAATCACCTCGAACTCGGTGCGCAGTTCGCGCAGCAGGGAAGGGAAGGTGTCCCGTGACAGCAGTTCCACGGGATTGGGAGGTGGGGCGCCGGCGGGCAGCAAGGCGAGGCAGCCAAATTCCTTCACCTGGACCACTGCCTCGCGGCCGGCACGGCCAGACAGCACCGAGGAAAGGCCCACGTTGTCCGGCACATTGAAGATCTGTTGCTGCCGGGGACGCCGCAGATCGGCGTCGATCAGCAGCGTGCGCCGGCCCAGCTGTGCAAAGGCGACAGCCAGGTTTGCTGCCACGTAGCTGCGCCCATCCTGCGTGCTGGGACTCACCAGCGTCAGCAGGCGGCTGGAGGTTCCGCCGCCGCTCCAGCGGATGAGCAATTGTGTCCGCAAGGCGCGGATCTGCTCAGCGCATGGA
>DATNCK010000385.1:0-5603 GCA_035571575.1 Steroidobacteraceae bacterium
TGGTCACCGACGTCGCCGGCACGCACCTGGTGCTCGGTGGATCGGCAACCGGCGCCGCCAATGCGCTGAAGATCACCGCTGCGGGTGGTGATGGCGGCCTGAACCAGTTCGTGCACGATCCGCCCACCACCACTACCAACATGCGCGTCGTCAGTGCGGCGCAGGATGCGGAAGTTGTGGTGTCCGGCTTCACCATTCACGACACCGACAACACCATCGACACCGCCATCGAAGGCGTGACGCTGAACCTCAAGAAAGAGGAAATCGGCGTTACCACCTCGCTGTCCGTGGCCATTGATGGCAGCGGCATACGCGATCGCGCGAATGCCTTCGTCACCGCCTACAACCAGCTGGCCACGCAGATCGGCAAGCTGCGCTCCTACAACGCCGAGACCAAGGCAGCCGGCCCGCTGCTGGGCGACTCGATGCTGCTCAGCATTGAATCTCAGCTGCGCAACATCGTCACCGCTCCGATCACGGGCACGACTGGTGCATATACGGCGCTGTCGAACATCGGCATCACCACCACCGCCACTGGGACGCTGGCGCTGGATGCCACCAAGTTCGATGCGGCCATGGCCAAGGATCCGGCCGCCGTGAGCCGCATTTTCGCCTCCGACACCAACGGCGTAGCGGTAAAGCTCGACAAGTTCATGACCGACCAGCTGGGCAGCACCAGCGCCATCGCAGCTCGAGACGCCTCCATCACGGCGCGAAAAAAGGCTCTGGCCGACGCGAAGACTTCTGTTGATGACCGCATGGAAGTGATCCAGGCCCGCTATCTCAAGCAGTTCAATGCGCTGGACACCATGCTCACGCAGATGCAGTCCACCGCAAGCTATCTCACGCAGCAGCTTTCGAAGAGCAGCTGATCGGCTTGCGGCTGCGGCACCGCAGCACTCAAGTCCTGACTCTCCCGGCCGTTAAAGTTCCTGAACAAGGAAGCTTTACTTATGACGGCCTACTCACGCAGCTCCAATCTTGCCGCTTATCAGACGGTCGCAGCACATGGTGGTGTGGCGGCGTCGGATCCGCATCGACTGATACTCATGCTGCTCGACGGCGCACTCGAGCGCATCTCAGGCGCCCGCGGCGCCATGCAGAATGGCGCCAACGATTCCAAGAACCGGCTGATCCATCGCGCGGTGGCCATCGTCAGCGAACTGCGCGCCAGCCTGAACATGGACAAGGGCGGGGAGATCGCGTCCAACATGGCTGATCTCTACGACTACTCCGGCAAGCAGCTGCTGCGTGCCAACGTCGAGAACCGGCCCGAGTTGCTGGACGAGATCGCGCATCTGCTGCGCGAAATCCGCAGCGCCTGGATCCAGATTGCCCCGGGCAAGGTGTAAGAAACTGTGATGGAGTTCCACCGGCCGGCACAGCGTTTGCTAGTACAGGGCGTACTGGCGTCAACAAGCCATCTGGTCCGCGAGCTGCGCGATGGCGCAGCCCCCGCGGCCCTGAGGCGGTTGATGGCCGAACGCCGGCGTATGCTGAGTGAACTTGGGGCCGCCATGGCGGGGCCTGAGTTTCACGACAGCGTGCGGGCGTTGCACGCGGCAGTGGTCGAATCGGATAGAACGGTAGAGGCGCTGATCGAATAGACGCCTCTGCCAACAGGAATTGGCATGTACGAAGGCGTCGATACAGTTGTTCTGCACAATGAGCTGGCTTACGAGGATGTGCTGCCCGTGGGCTGGCGTCCTCTTGCAAAGCCGCTGGATCTCACTGCAGTTACCGTGCTGACCGAGCGCAATGTGCGCACTTTGCAGGTCTGCGCCACCATCGAAGAGCAGGGTCCGGTCGAGAAGGCCGAGGACAAGTCGATGCATTCCACCGATCTGCTGCGGCTGGAAACCAAGATGAACCTCGTGCTCGAGCTGATGGGCCAGCTGCTGGCGGCACAGCAGCCGCGACCCAAGGCAGCACCCGTGAAGTTCAACGCGCTGGGCGCCGTATGGCGCAGCCAGGCGCCACCGAAACAGGGCGAGCAGGGTCTTCTGGATATTTATCTGCGTGAGTGCCTGGCGCAGCCGCTGACGCTGATCGCCAGTGTGACGCAGGTCTCAAACGACGGGCAGGTCAAGGTGGCGTTCACGCCGCCCGGGGAAGCCACGGCCGATCTGATCGAGAAACTGGCGTTCCGGCGCCACCGGCGCCATGTTGCCGGCGTCCGGCAGCCACGACGTTCACCGGGTGAGACGGGAATCACACGCATCATCGGGTAACCGTCGCAGTGCGTCACTTTTCTGACGCCTGAAGCCTGTGAGAATGCCTGCACTCCAACAGCAGGTGCGCAAAGCTCTCATGGCTACCGTAGAACAAGAAGTAATCGCCAGCATCCAGCAGCATCGCGGACCCACGGGACAGTCCGGAGCCATACAGCAGATCCAGTCGTTGATCGCGCAGGTCGCGGGCCACGAGTCCAGCGTGCTGATCCTGGGCGAGTCGGGCACGGGCAAGGAAGTCGTGGCTCGCGCCATTCATCACGCCAGCCCGCGTCGCAACCGGCCGTTCATCGCAGTGAACTGTGGCGCCATTCCCGCTGATCTGCTCGAAAGCGAATTGTTCGGTCACGAAAAGGGCGCGTTCACGGGTGCGGTGGCCACTCGCAAGGGTCGCTTCGAACTGGCCGAGGGTGGCACGCTGTTTCTCGATGAGATCGGGGACATGAGCCTGTCCATGCAGGTGAAGCTGCTGCGTGTGCTGCAGGAGCGCGTATTCGAACGCGTGGGCAGCGCGCTGCAGTACAAGTGCAATGTGCGCATCGTGGCCGCCACGCACCGCAACCTGGAAGAGGCCATCACGCGCGGCCAGTTCCGTGAAGATCTGTTCTACCGCCTGAATGTGTTCCCCATCGAAATGCCCGCGCTGCGCGCACGCATCGAGGATCTGCCGACGCTGATTCGCGACTTCGCCGATCTGAATGCCGCCGCCGGCCGCCAGCGCGTGCAGCTCTCGGCCACCGCGCTGGAATGCCTGACGCGCTACAGCTGGCCGGGCAATGTGCGCGAGCTGGGGAATCTGATCGAACGGCTGTCGATTCTGTGTGCTGGCCGGCTGGTGGGTGCCGCCGATCTGCCGCCGCGCTATCGCCCGCGTGACTGGATGCCGGCGCCTGAGGCCGACCGCGTGCCTGCCGTGTTGCCGGAACCTGTTTTTGCGCAGGCTGAGCCGGTCGCGTTGGTGATTGCGGAGCCTATGGTGCAGCGCCAGGAGTCCGAACTGACCGAACGTGACGCACTTCTGCTTCTCGAAGACGAGCCGGCAATGCCCGGCATGAAATTGCCGCCCGAAGGCCTGGATCTGCGTGCGCATGTGGGCGCCATCGAGGAATCGCTGATCCGCCAGGCGCTGGAGCGTTCCGGCGGCATCGTGGCGCAGGCTGCGCGCCTGCTGGGCCTGCGTCGCACGACGCTGGTGGAGAAGCTGCGCAAGTTCGACATCGGCGGCGTCGACGAGTCGTCGGAGGATTGACGATAAACCGCTGATTTCTGTGACGCCCTTCACCGGATAGGCATGCCATGGCCGGCACGGAACTTGCTCTCCTCCATGCCATGCAGACGCAAAACGAACAGCTTCAGCTCCGTGAACCGGTAGTCGTCGACCAGACCTCACGCGCCCTGTATGCACTGGCCGCGCGAGTGGCCGCCACCGACTGCACCGTGCTGATCAACGGCGAATCGGGCACCGGCAAGGAAGTGCTGGCGCGCTTCATCCATGACCGCTCGCCGCGCCACGCTCAGCCCTTCGTTGCCATCAATTGCGCGGCGATACCCGAGAACATGCTGGAGGCGATGCTGTTCGGCTACGAACGCGGCGCTTTCACCGGTGCACACAATGGGCATGCCGGCAAATTCGAGCAGGCCCAGGGCGGCACGCTGCTGCTGGATGAAATCACCGAAATGCCGCTGTCGCTGCAGGCCAAGCTGCTGCGCGTGCTGCAGGAGCGCGAAGTGGAGCGGCTCGGCGCCCGCGCCATGATGAGTCTGGACGTGCGCGTGATCGCCACCACCAACCGCGACCTGCGCGCTGAAGTGAAGGTGGGCAATTTCCGCGAGGATCTCTACTACCGCCTGTGCGTGTTCCCGATGACGATCACCGCTCTGCGCGATCGCCGCGACGACGTGCTGCCACTGGCCATGCGGCTGCTGGAAATGCGTACGCAGCCGGGTCGCCGGATTCCGGCCCTGTCGGCGGATGCCGCGCAGCTACTGCTCTCGTACGGCTGGCCGGGAAATATCCGCGAACTCGACAACCTGCTGCAGCGAGCCATGATCATAGGCAATGGGCCGGTGATCGATGCACCGCATATCCGCTTCGAGGCGCTGCGCGACATCGCGCCGGTGCGGGCCACTGCCACGACTCTGGAGCAACCGGCCAGCGAGCTGAAGGGCTCCCTGCGCGCCACGGAAAAGAACATCCTGCTCACCGCGCTGCGCGCCGGCACCAGCCGCCGTGAAGTAGCCGAACAGCTCGGCATCTCGCCGCGCACGCTGCGCTACAAGCTGGCGCAATTGCGCTCGGCCGGCGTCGACGTGCCGGCTGCCTGAGCCAAGGACCACCATGAGCAACATGCAGATCGACAGTGTGCTGGCCCAGATCCGTTCCCTGCAGGGACAGGTGAAGTTCGGCGGACCCAGCATTGCCAAGCCCGGCAACGACGTAGCAGGGGCGGGCGTGCAGGGCGCCAATGGCAGCAGTTTCGCGGCCGTGCTGAAGCAGGGCCTGGACCGCGTCAATCAGACGCAGGCGAGTGCTGCCGACATCGCCACGAAGTTCGAAAAGGGCGTGCCTGGAGTGGAGCTCTCGCAGGTCATGCTCGAATCACAGAAAGCATCGGTGGCGTTCCGCGCCACGGTGGAAGTGCGTAACCGCCTGGTCAGTGCGTACCAGGAAATCATGAACATGCCGATCTGAAGGATGACCATTTAACATGAGTGCTGAATCCTCCGGTATTCCGGCGCAGACAGGAAACGTGGCGGGCCTGAGGCCGCTGCTGCTGCTGATTGGTGTTGCAGCGGCGGTGGCCGCTGGCGTGGGCATTGCGTTGTGGTCGCGTGGCCCGACCTACAGTCTGCTGTTCGGCAATCTGGCCGATTCCGATGCAGCGCAGGTGACCACGTCACTGGAGCAGTCGGGCATTCCGTACAAGGTGGAGCATGGCGCCGTGATGGTGCCCTCCGAGCGCGTCTCGGATGCCCGCATGAAGCTGGCGGCGAAGGGCCTGCCGGGCAATGGTGGCTTCTCGCTGATGGAGAAGGATCCGGGATTCGGTGTCAGCCAGTTTGTCGAGAATGCGCGCTACCAGCACGCGCTGGAACAGGAGCTGGCGCACACCATCGAGGGCCTGAAGCCTGTCGAGGGTGCGCGTGTGCATCTGGCCGTGCCGCAGCAGTCGGCGTTCATCCGCGAGCGGCGGCCAGTGAGTGCATCGGTATTCCTGCAGTTGCGCAGCGGACATCGGCTGGATCGCGAGCAGGTGAACTCCATTGTCAACCTGGTGGCCTCGAGCATTCCGGAGCTGAATGCCGACCAGGTGACTGTGGTCGACAGTCAGGGTCGCCTGCTGTCTTCGCCCGAGAAAGACACCGAATTCG
>DATNCK010000386.1:0-5098 GCA_035571575.1 Steroidobacteraceae bacterium
TCACCCAGCGTGAACCTGCAGCAGCGGGGGAGCAGACAACTATTAGGGCTGCCGACTGTTCAAGCGTTTCGCGTACCGACGCAGCCAGCCCCGAGGAACTGGCTGCCTCTTCTCGGTCGAGATACACCGGTCTGAGCGGCCGCGCAGCTATCCCCGATTCATCGCGCGAGCGCAATCCTTTCGGTGGCGAGTAATTTTCGACGGCGCGATGCAGCCATTGCGCCCAGCGACGGTCGCGGTGGTTGTAGCTGATGAAGGCCGCATACCGCATGGTTCTTTGATTATGTAACGAGGAAAGCGAAGAGCAGAAAAGTAACGTCGATCATGTCACGTCGTAGTGCGATGACACTTGCATGACGCGTGACAAATGTATAGCCGCGCCATCGGCACTACGCTAGCATCGAAGCGCAACAACAGAATGTCCAGGGAGATCACGATGAGGCCCACACCCAAGTTTCTTCCTGCGATTGCGCTCAGCGCCGCAGCCTTGATGCTGAACTCGATGAATGCTTTTGCGACCAGGTCTGCCCAGGAGTATTTCGGCGATCCTGGCTCGCCGCTTCCGTTCTCGCCCATCACGGGCGACGCATGGGCTGGGACGAGCGGTTCTGGCGTTTCCTTCTCCAATGTAAACAGCAGTTCCAGCCTCATCGCGCTGGGCTTCACGGCAAAAATCGGCGCCGTCGACTACAACGCAGTCTCGCTCAATTCCTCGGGCTTTCTGTCTTTCGGGGTATTGCCTGCAGGTCCCGGCGATTCACTGTATTCCGCGCCTTACACCTCCTCGATCACCACCATTCCAAATCTCGCAGCGGCCGTTAATGCCCCGATCGTGGTCACGAATTACACGGACCTTGGCATCACGAACCTGACCGGCAGTCAGTTCAGCAGGCAGGGCGGAGCGAGCTACATGTTCGGCTCAGCCATTCCCGAATTCTCAAGTTCCACGTCCACTGTCAGCGATCTGGTGCCCGCGTTCGCGGCCATGTGGTACAGCGCGGCACGTAATCCTAATCCGGATATCTTTGTCGACGATGCGCTGTTTTCGACGCAGCTGGTGCTGTACAAGACCAGTGCTGATGGCAATTTCGACCTGCGTCTGCGCTATGGCGCCGCGGAGGACATGACGTACACGGGTGCGCTGGCTGGCTTCTCGCTGGGCAATGACGTGAAAACCATCACCAACCCGACCAGCACCACGGATTATTTCTACAAGTTCGTCAGTGGTTCGCTGTCCGGCGAGAGCACCGGCGGTGATGGCGGCGGCACATTCAACGCGCCGGAGATCGATCCCGCTTCGACCGCGAGCAGTCTTACACTGTTGTTTGGCAGCCTGATCTTGCTGTGCACCCTGCGCCGGCGGGCAGCCGCTCAGACGACAGGCTGAGAGCCTGATCTGCCGGGATGACGAAGAGGGCGCCGCAAGGCGCCCTTTCTGCTTTCCAGCCGCATCGTCCAGCGTTCGTGGGTTTGCGCGGTCCGGACAATGTTCAGGTAGCAACGGATTCGGACGGCGACTCCCGCTCGTCGCGCTCGAACCGCCGCCTGATCCGATCCAGGTAGATGTAGATCACCGGCGTCGTGAACAGCGTCATCACCTGCGACACCGCCAGGCCGCCAACAATGGCCCACCCCAGGGGCTGACGAAATTCCGAACCGGTGCCGTGACCCAGGATCATTGGTACGCCGCCGAGGAAGGCGGCCGCGGTGGTCATGAGGATCGGTCGCAACCGCTGATGTGAAGCCCGCCGCACTGCTTCCTCAGGATCGAGCTTCTCTTCGCGCTCCAGCGTCAGCGCCACGTCCACGATCATGATGCCGTTTTTCTTGACGATGCCGATCAGCAGGATGATGGCGATGATGCCGATGACATCCAGGTCATGCCCGGCCAGCCGCAAGGCCAGCAGCGCACCGAGTCCGGCCGAAGGCAGCGTGGACAGGATGGTCAGCGGATGGAAGTAGCTTTCGTACAGCACGCCCAGGATCACGTACACCGACAGCAGCGCCGCCATGATCAGCAGCGGCATGTCCTGCAGGGATTGCTGGAAGGCCTGGGCATTGCCCTGGAACGAGCCCTGCAGCGAGGAAGGCGCGCCCAGTGCGCCACGCGCACGCTCGACGGCAGCGGTGGCCGCACCCAGCGACGCGCCGGGTGCCAGGTTGAAGGAGATGGTGGTGGCGGGAAACTGCCCCTGGTGCGCAATGCTGAGGCTGCGTCGCCGCGTGGTATCCACCTTCACCAGGCTCGACAGCGGCACCGGCCGGCCGGTGCGCGGTGACACCAGATACACGGCATCGAACAGCGCCGGTCCGAGTTGCAGCTCGGGCGGGGCCTCCATGATGACGCGGTAGTTATTCACCTGCGTGAAGTACTGCGCCACCTGGCGCTGGCCCACCTGGTTGTAGATGGCCGCATCGATGTCCGTGGGCGAGATGCCAAAGCGGCCCGCGGCGTCGCGATCGATGATCACGTTCGCGGCCGGCGCCTGCGACTGCTGGTCCGAGGAGACGTCCTTCAATTCCGGCGCCTTCTGCATCTCCGCCACCAGCCTGGGCGTCCAGGCGTTCAGTTCATCCAGGTCGCCATCGGACAGCGTGTACTGGTACTGCGCGCGGCCCGAGCGGCCGCCGATGGTGATGTCCTGCATGGCCTGCAGGATCACCTGCGCGCCGCTTATCCCGGCAAGCTTCGGGCGCAGGCGGTTGATGATGTCGGTGGCGCTGGCCGTCCGGCCGTTTTCGAGCGAGCGCAATGCGATGTTGAGCTGCGAGGTGGCCGCGCCACCAGCGTTGTAGTGCGCCTCGTCGATGTCGGGATCCTCGGCGATGATCTTCATCGCCTCGATGGACTTGCGCTCGGTATAGGCGAAGGGCGAGCCCTGCGGCGCCACCACGGTGCCCTGCAGGAAGCCGGTGTCCTGTTGTGGAAAGAAGCCGGTCTGCGCCGTGGCGTAGAGCAAGGCCGTCAGCGCCAGCGTGGCGACGAATACGGCCAGTGTCGCCGCCTTGTGGCGCAAAACCCGCGCCAGGCTGCGTTCATAGTGCGACTCAACCCATTGGAAGCCCGATTCCAGCGCGCTGATGAAGGCAGACGTCGCGGGCCTCGGTGCGCGCAGGAATCGCGCGCAGAGCATGGGGGTGAGCGTCAGCGACAGCACCACGGATACCAGCACCGCCGCACTGAGCGTGAGCGCGAACTCGCGCATCATGATGCCCACCACACCGCCCATGAACATCACCGGCGTGAATACCGCGATCAGCGACACCGAGATGGTGAAGATGGTCGAGCCGATCTCGCGCGAGCCGGCGAGCGCCGCCTCGAAGGGGCTCTGGCCACGCTCGATGCGCCGCCAGATCACCTCCACCATGACGATGGCGTCATCGACCACGAAGCCCACGGCAATGGTCAGCGCCATCAGGCTCAGATTGTCCAGGGTGAACCCCGCCGGCAGCATCACGGCGGCCGTGGCCAGCAGCGACACGGGAATCACCGCCGAGGGGATGGCCGTGGCCATCACATTGCGCAGGAACAGGAAGATCACGCCCACCACCAGCACGATGGTGATCAGCAGCGTCAGCTTCACCTCGTACACCGAGGCACGGATAGTCAGCGTGCGATCGGCAATCACTTCCATGTTGATGCCGGGAGGCACGGCGGCCCGCAGTTCCGGCAGCGCGGCCTTCACCGCATCCACGGTCTCGATGACATTGGCGCCAGGCTGCCGGAAGACGATGACATGGATGGCGGGACCGGACTTGAGCGTCTCATACCGGCCCGCCTTGCCGACTTCGCTGTACGCCCCGCCCTGAGTGTTCTCCACGCTCAAGATGGCGCCGCCCAGGTCGCTGACGCGGATGGGCGCGCCATTGCGGTAGCCGACGATCAGGTTGTTCCAGCTCTGGGCATCCAGCATCTGGTCATTGGTGTAGACGATGAGCGTCTGCTGCTGTCCGATGAGCTGGCCCTTGGGCGCATTGGCGGTGCCCTGGACGATGGCGGTACGGATCTGTTCCAGCTGCAGCCCCAGCGCAGCGGCCTTGCGCGGATCGACCCGGATGCGGATGGCCGGCTTGCGCGCGCCGCCGTAATTCACCTGACCCACGCCCTTCATGCGCGACAGCCGTTGCCCGACCACGCTGTCGGCGTAGTCACTGACGATGTTCATCGGCATGGTGTCCGAGGTCATCGCGATCACCAGCACCGAGCTGTCGGCGGGGTTCACCTTGCGCATGACCGGCGGGCTGGGCATGTTGTTCGGCAGCTGGCCTGCCGCGGCGCTGATCGCCGCCTGTACATCCTGCGCGGCGGCGTCGATGTCCCGATCCAGCTCGAACTGCAGCGTGATGCTGGTGGAGCCCAGGTTGCTGTTCGAGGTCATCTGCGTGATGCCTGCGATCAGCGAGAGCTGGCGTTCCAGCGGAGTGGCCACATTCGACGCCATGGTCTCCGGGCTCGCGCCCGGCAGGCCGGCGCTCACCTGGATGGTGGGTGCATCCACCTGCGGCAGGGCGGCCACGGGCAGCCGGAAGTAGGCGAACACGCCCAATACCAGCAGCGCCGTGGCCATCAGCGAGGTCGCGATGGGCCGGCGGATGAAGGTTGCGGAAATGCTCACGGGCGCGGCGGCGCTGAGACAGCAGCGCCGGTACCCGCATCCGTTGCCTTGCGCACCGAAACCCGCGCATCGGGACGCAGCGATGCCTGGCCTTCCACCACGACGATGTCGCCCGGCTTCACACCCGAACGCACCACCGTCAGCTCATCCTGTTGTGCCTCGATCTGCAACGGTCGCAACCGCGCTTTGCCGTCTTCCACCACGTAGGTGAACGGCCCCTGTGGGCCTTGATTCACGGCGATGCTCGGCAGCGTCAGCGCGCCATGCAAGGTCAGCAAGGTCAGTTTCACATTGAGCAGCTGCCCAGGCCACAGGCGATGCTGCCGGTTCGCAAGGCGCGCCTTGAGTTGCACCGAGGCCGTCGAGGGATCGACGCGATTGTCGACCACCACCAGCTCGCCGGTATCCAGGCGCTCGCCACTTTCCTGGGCGTACGCCTCGGTAACGAGCGGCTTGCTGAAACCGTCGGAGGCTCGGGAGAG
>DATNCK010000387.1:0-7143 GCA_035571575.1 Steroidobacteraceae bacterium
TTGCCGCCCGCATGCCGGGTCGCCACCGCCGTCGCACTCGCAATGGGGCTGGCCCCGTTGGCACACGCCGCCGAGGAAGCCGCGCTCGATGAGGTGATTGTCACGGCCGAGCGCCGCGCACAGAACCTCCAGGACGTACCCATCTCGGCCACCGTGCTGAATGCGCAAGACCTCGACAAGCGCGGCGTCACCGACCTCAACGACATCCAGCAGGTCGCGCCCGCCGTCGCCATCAACGTCGTGAACCGCTCCACATTCGTCAACATTCGCGGCGTCGGCATCGCGCAGTCGGCGCCCACCTCGAACCCCGGCGTCGCCTTCTACCTCGACGGGCAACTGATCCCGCATGAGCAGTTCATCGGGCAGGCCTTCTATGACATCAACTCGATCGAGGTACTGCGCGGCCCGCAGGGCACTCTCACCGGACAGAATTCCACCGGTGGCGCCATCTACGTGCGCACGCCAGCGCCGCAATTCGGAAAATATTCCGCCAGCGTCGAGCAGACCTTCGGCAACTACAGCTGGATCCGCTCCATCGGCGCCGCCAATCTGGGCTTCTCCGACAATCTGGCGCTGCGAGTCTCCGGGGTATACGACGACCGCGACAGCTTCACGGACAACATCGGCCCCAGCGGCAGCGATCCAGGCAATGTGGGACTGAAGGCGGGTCGCGCCAACCTGGCTTGGCGCGCGCTCGAAGGACGCTTCACCGCCAACCTGCGCCTGGAATACTTCGACTGGAAAACCGACAACAACGCGGTGAAGAACCGTGCCGACACCGTCAGCAGTGATCCGTTCACCATCGAGGAGGACGGGCGCTCCTACATGAATCAGCAGGGACACCGCAACAGCCTGGAGCTGCACTACGGTCTGACGGACAACATGGAGCTTCGATTGCTCTCCTCCCGTCAGCGCGGCAAGACTGAAGATCAGACGGATGGCGATCGGACCGCCACAGCACTGCCGCAGCCGCCCACCGCCAACACTGGACGCGTGGCCTACGCGCGCACCGGCTTCAAGACCTGGCTGCACGAGGTGAACCTGCTTTCTACAGGCGAAGGTCGGGTGCAGTGGGTGCTGGGTGCGTTCTACATGCATGAGGGCATCCCGGTATCGCTGCTGCGTGACAACCGGCACACCACCGATTTCGTGGCGTCCAACAGCAGCATCGTCACGCATGCCGAGAACGAATCGAAATCCGGCTTCGGCCAAGTCAATGCCTTCGTGACGGACACCATCGAGCTGATCGGCGGTGCGCGCTATTCGAAGGACACACAGTACTACAACCGCATCACATTGCCCGGTGCGCCGCCGCCGGCCGGTACCGACACGATTGGACCACCGGCCTCCTCTAGTGAATGGACCGGAAAGCTCGGCGCCAACTGGCATGTCACCGATGACCTCATGTACTACGCCACGGCGTCGAAGGGCTACAAGGCCGGCGGCGTGAATCTGACGCTCAATACGCCGAATTTCGCACCGGAGAAGAACACCGTGTACGAAGGCGGCTTCAAGTCGACTCTCGCGGACAAGCGGCTGCGCCTGAACGGCAGCTTCTTCTATTCCGACTACAAGGACATCCAGTTCTCCAGTCTCTTCAACGCGCTGCCGTTGACGCAGAATGCCGCTTCGGGCAAGTCGCTGGGTGCGGAACTGGAATTGACCGGCCGCTTCGGTGCATGGGGCGTCAATGCAGGGCTCGGTTACCTCGATGCCGAGTTCGCACGCGCCGCTTCGATCGTCAACACGGTAACCAATGCACAGCAGACCGTACCCAAGGGCGCCGAACTGCCGTTCTCGCCGGAGTTCACCGTCAATGCGGGCATCGACTATGGCTTCACTGTGGGTGGAGGGCGACTGACGCCGCGCGCACAGTGGTCCTATGTGGGCCGGCAGATCGCCACTCCCTTCCCCAGTGCGGTGACCATCGTTCCTTCGCGCAACCTGTTCGACCTGCGCCTGACCTACGAGCGCGACAACTGGCAGGTGGAGGCTTTCAGCAACAACGCCACCGACAAGACCTACATCGCGTCGCAGATCCAGAATTCGACCAGCGCGACCGGTGGCATCATTTACGGCGCGCCGCGCCAGTACGGCCTGCGCGCGAAATTCAACTTCGGGGATTGAACGACACGTGAGACTTCGCCAGGCCCTCATCACGATCCTGCTTGCCGGCGTCGGCTGGTTGTATGCGCTGGTGTCTCCCTTGGCGCAAGGCGCCGGTACGCCGGATCGCTGGTGGGGGCCTGGAGAAGACCGAACCTGGCCGCAGCGACTCGACTACGAGGATGGCCAGGGGCAGATCGGCGTGCTGCGCGACGGGCAACCGTTGGCCACGCATGATCATCCTTTCTTCACGGCACTCGGCCCCAATGGTCGCGCCTGCGTGACCTGTCACCAGCCCGCCGACGGCATGAGTCTGTCGGCAGCCACCGCGCAGGCTCGATGGGCAGCAACGGGCGGCCGCGATCCACTGTTCGCCGCCATCGACGGCAGCAACTGCCCCGCCCTGCCGCAGGATCAGGAAACCTCACACTCCCTGCTGCTGAAGCGCGGCCTGATACGCATCGCGCTGCCATGGCCACCGCGCGGCGAGGACGGGCGCCCGATCGACCCGGAATTCACTATCGAGGTGGTGCGCGATCCCAGCGGCTGCAACACCAGTGCGGAATACGGCTTGAATTCGTCGCGGCCGACGATCTCGGTTTACCGCCGGCCGCGACCCCTGGCCAATACCAAGTACACCACGCACCAGAATTTCGGTGTGCTGCCCTTCATCGGCAAGAATGGCCTGCCGGCCACGCGCGATCCGGAGACCGGCAAGCCATCGGCGATGAACCTGATGTCCGATGCGCGCGCTCCGACCTTGAAAGTGCAGGCGCTGGATGCCGCGGCCACGCATCTGCAGATGCGGACTCCGCCCAGCGCGGCACAGCTCGCAGCCATCGTGGCGTTCGAGTCCAGCCTCTATGTGGCGCAGTCACGCAGCCGCACTGCCGGCAGTCTGGAAGAACCCGACGGTCCGTCGGGCCTCGGCCCCGCCGCCATGCAGAAGGGCGAAGCCGGCGTGCTGGGTAACAACACCACGCGCTGGGTCATTCCCATGGAGAACAAGTGGAAGTCGCTGCCGCGTGGCGATGATGCGGCGGCGAATGAACGCAATGCGGCGCGCGAGTCCATCCAGCGCGGCCACGACATCTACATGTTCCGCACCTTCTGGATCCGCGACTCCATGCACCTGAACAGCGTGGGGCTAGGCAATCCCGCCAAACGCACCTGCGCCACCTGTCATGGCATGCACATGACGGGCATGGATACGGCCAATGGCTGGATGGACATCGGGACCACCAACCTGCCCTGGGCGAAGGAAGAGCCACAGAATCCATGGAATGCGCAGAAGCCCGACTTGCCCCTGTTCAAGGTCACCTGCAAGGACCGCGTGGCGCCGCATCCCTTCCTGGGACGCGTGATCTACACGCAGGATCCCGGCCGCGCACTCATCTCCGGCCGCTGCAACGACGTGGGCACCATCGTGATGCAGCAGCTGCGCGGACTGTCGGCACGGCCACCGTATTTTTCCAACGGCTCCGCCGCGACCTTGCGCGAAGTCGTGGACTTCTACGACCGACGCTACGAGATCGGCTACTCCGAGCAGGAAAAGCAGGACCTGATCAACTTCCTGGGGGCACTGTGACAACGCGGCGTGCGCGAATGCTCCACGGACTTGCGCTGGTGCTGGCGGCCGGCGCGCAGGCCGCGCAGCCTGATCCGGCCGTCCGCAACTTCATCGCCTGCCCAATCGTACGCGATACCGCATCGGTGCCCTGCTGGCTGGCCGAGTATCAGGGTGAACTTTATTTTCTGACGCTGCAGACCGATGTCAGCGCGCCGGTCAATCCGCCGTGGCTGGGGCATCGTGTGATGGTAGAGGGCCGGCGCAGCGACAAGGCGCGCATCTGCGGAGGCATTCCGCTTGATCCGGTACATCTTTCGGTGATCGCGGAGCCGGACGCCTCATGCAATCAGATACTGCCCGCGGAAGAGCGTTACAACCTCACCTTCGAACCACCGCGGCCGCCCGGGCCCAGCGGCGGCAAGCTTGCATTCAACACACTGCCCATGCCCGCGCAGGCTGCCCAGGTGAAGGCCGAGGTTCAGCACTACACACTGAATTACGACTTCAATGGCCTGGTGAATTTCAAGCATCCCTTCCAGCTGGCACCGGCGCTGGAGACCGCTCGCGCCATGGGCGCCAAGCGCGTGGAGATCGTCGGTCATCGCGGCGCTGCCTTGCTGTCGGACGGCACCGTGCTGCAGGAACGGTCGGGGCTGGCGCAACAAAGAGCCGAGCAGGTGGCGGAACTGCTGCGCGGTGCAGGCCTTGCTGCGCCGTCGTACACCGTGCGCTGGATTGAGGCGACGCGAACCCCGAATGGCGTGGACGATTACGCTGGACGTCGCGTAGAAATCACGCTACTGCCTTGACGCACCCTGCCAAGTGCCCGCAGGTGAATTTCATCGCTGTTCGGTCATGCCTGCCTGCTGCGGATAGCGCGGCATCAGCAGAAATCCGATACAGGTCACCAGCAGGCCTCCGGCACTGACGGCCAGTGCGATCGAGTAATTGCCTGTCGCATCGCGCACCGCGCCCACCCACAAGGGCCCCAGCCCCGATGCGAACACGAAGGCAAAGTACAGCCATCCGTAAATCCTGCCGAACTGCGCCAGACCGAAATAACGCGCGATCAGGAATCCCATCAGATCGAGCTCGGCGCCCAGCGCCAGCCCCAGTGCGATGGCGGTGATGGAGGCGGAAGAGACACCGTTGAAGAGGAACATCAGGCTGCCGCCGGCGGCAATCAGGCAGATGAGGATGGCGATGCGCGGCGCGAAGATGCGATCGAGCAGATAGCCCACCACCATGCGGCTGGCGATCACGGCCAGGCCGATCTCGCCGGCCACGCGGCCGGCCGCGCGGGGATCCAGGCCGGCATCACCCAGCAGAGGCACGAAGTGCGGCAACAATCCCGCGAACGACAGCGACATCATCGCGAAGGTGCCGGCCAGCATCCAGAATACCGGCGAACGGATCCACTGCGCCTCGGCTTTGACATCACTGGCTGTCAGCTGGACCTTGCGCACCCCGACGGCGTGGCGCGCCGGCAGCAGCACGGCCGTGAGCACGGCGCCGCACAGTGGCACCAGTGCGAGAAGATAGTAGCCAGAACGCCAGCCACGCTCCGCGATGACGCCGGCAAGCTGCGGCGGGATGATCGCCGCGGCGATGCCGATGCCCGTCATCGTGAGGCCGAGTGCGATGCCACGGTGACGGTTGAACGTTTCGTTGATGATCTTGCTGTAGGCGATGGGTCCCGAAGCCGCGCCCGCGAACGCCACTGCGGCCTGCAGCAGAAAGTAGCTGTTCACGGATTCGATGAAGGCGCCCAGTGAGGCAAAACCCAGCGACAGCAGCAGCAGTCCGCCCACCGACAGCCACTTGGCGCCAACGCGATCAGCCAGCCAGCCCACCAACGGATTCGCCGCGGCCAGCGCCATGGTCACCAGCAGCACGCCGAAGCCGAACTGCACCCGCGTGAGTCCGTAGTCGTGGGCCAGGCCCGCGACAAACAGTCCATTGGTGTAGAGCAGTAGTGCGGAGACACCCGCGGCGCTTCCGACGACGGCGCCGGCGAGGCTGCGCGGCCAGCCTCGCTCGGGATCCGTCACGATCTGTGCGGATGGCACCTAGGGCTGAGCCACGATGTTGTGCTTCTGCTCACCGATGCCCTCGACGATGCAGGTACCCACATCGCCGGCCTTCATCCAGCGCGGATTGGCACGCTCGATGTTAGTTCCGGCGGGGCTGCCCAACGACAGCATGTCGCCCGGTGCGAGTGACATGATGTTGGACGCATAGGAGAGCATCTCCCAGAGGTTGTACTCCATGCGACCAGTGTTGGAGTCCTGCTTGATCTCGCCGTTCAGCATGAAGTAGTGGCGCACATTCGTCGGCTCCGGCACGAATTCCTTCGGCACAATGAAGGGACCGATGGGGCCGAAGGTGTCATGGTTTTTCTGGATCAGCCAGTCAGGGCCACCGCCCATCTTCCGATCGCCGCGTCCGGCGCGATCGGAAACATCGAACTCGATGCTGTAGCCGAACACGTAGTCCGCAGCAGAAGCGACGGGAACGTTCTTCGCGGGCCTGCCGACGACCACAGCGAATTCGCATTCCCAGTCGATCTGTTCACGCCCACGCGGAATGATCACATCGTCGCGCGCTCCGACCACCGTGGTCGGCGATTTGAGGAACAGGTAGGGATTGTCGGGACGTTGATCGCCCGCGGCGCGTTCCCATATGCCGGGTGCAGACTGTGAGCCTGCGCGAGGTGGACCACCCGCTCCTGGAGCACCACCTGCGCCAGCGGGACCGCCCGCACCCGGAGGGCCGCCTGCGCCAGGAGGCGCACCTCCAGCCTGAGGTCCACCCGCACCGGCGCCAGCTGCAGCGCGTGCGCCCTGAGCCACGATGCCTGCCGCATGCTCCGGATAGTTGGCGCCAGCGTTGAGGATGATGGCCGGACGCACCGGCGGCAGGATCTTCACGTTGTCGATGCGACGGATGTAGGCAGCGCTCTGCACGGCCGAGTTTTGCGCAGCCAGCTCCCGCAGTCGCGGCGCGAACTCGGCGTCGTAACGCGCAATCACTTGTTTCAGATCCGCGGGAAAGCGCAGCTTTTTCGCGGACTGGTTCTTGCGCTCGTACTCGGTGTTGGCGGCCGCCACATCGATGACGACGGTATCGCGCAGCACCAGTCCCACGTAGTCGCGGCCTTGTGCCTGGAAGGTGCCGAGCTTGAACGGCGTGCCTTTGGATTCAGCACCCGTGGCCACTGCAACCGCCATAGTGACGGAGATCACCGCCAGCGGCGCCAGTAAACGCATCTTGCTCATGAGTCTCGCCCCTTTTATTTTACTTTGCAGTGATGCCCGGCACGACCAGCGCCGGCGGGATGGCATCGCCAGTGCCCACCTTGCGGCCGTCGGCCAGAATCAGATGATCGATGCTGCCACCAGGCCGGCCATCCTTGTAGGGATGACCCACCACCGTGACCACGTCGCCCGCCTTTACGGTGTCCTTCA